>WGCB01000820.1 GCA_015494005.1 Caldilineaceae bacterium | reverse complement strand
TGCCCGGCTACTCGGTGCGGGTGGAGCACGACGGCGAGGAGCTGCCGGTCCAGGCCAAGTCGGTGGGCGGCCTGCCTGGGGAGACCCGTCCCGGGCCCAGCCCCTACACCCGATTTGCCAACCTGGGCATCGCCTTCCTGGAGCCGCCAGGTGGGGTGTGGACCGTCCAGCTGGTGCAGGATGGGGAGCCGGTGGGGCCGCCAGCCACCTTCATCCTCAAGGAGGGGGACGAGCTGCGGGAGCTCTACGTGCGCTACCGGCTGAAGGCGAAGTAGGCTCGAGCTGGCGGAAAGCTGACTTGACATAAAAACGGGCTGTCGGAGGACCGTGCACTGGTCTCTGGCAGCCCGTTTGCTTTGCCTGGAAGTTGGTTTTTCAGCCCGCTTGCCGTCCCAGGGCGAACTGGATCATGCCCCATTGACCGTCCACCTGCCACTCGGGGTCCGCCTGGCTGGCCCGCTGGATGGCCTTCGCCGTGAGGCCGCAGGCCACCTCGGATTTCAGGGTGCGCAGGGCCAGGATGGGCGCGGGAAAGTAAGCCAGGATTTCCTGGAAGGGGGCGGTGAAGGGCCAGTGCCGGTCTCCCAGGAGGCGGCGGTAGTTGGCGTCCCCCTTGCTGATGACCAGGTGGCTGGGGCGGAGCGTCTCCTGCAGGTCCAGGGGCATCTCCCAGCCGGCCAGGGGCGACGTCCAGTAGAAGTGATCCACCAGGTGCAGTCGCCCCTCCTGCCGGTGACGGGCCCCCTCCTGGCCCAGCCAGCGCCCGTCCGGGTCCGCCTCCGCCTGGAGCCAGGCCAGGGTGGCCTCCACGTCGGGGATCATGGCGTCGGAGACGAAGGTGGGATGGGGCTTCAGGTGCAGGTAGACCTCCGCCGCCCCCTGGCTGCTCAGCAGGTAGACGGCCAGGGCCAGGTCCGTGATCAGCTCGAAGCCGGCGTTGTCCACCATGAAATCCACCCGCAGCCCCGGGCCCAGGCCCTCCAGGTGGGCCTGGAGCTGGGGCGTCTCGTCCACCAGCAGATGCTCGTGCCGGGGATCCAGGCTCACCCGGTCGTACTCCTGCTCCCCCTCCGCGGGCCAGAGGCTCAGGTCCGCCCGGTTGCCCCACAGGTCCATGTGCAGGAGCTGCTGGAAGCGCTCCGGGTGCCAGCCTTCCGCCAGCCAGCCCCGGAGCAGCCGGCTCAGCCCGTGGACCGCCTTCCGGGTGCTCTCCAGGCCCAGCCGTTTCTGCTGGCGGTAGGGGTCCACCCCCTGGCCGGGGCCGGGCTGGAAGTAGCCCGTGGCCTCCAGGATGCGCCGGTAGAAGTAGGTCTCCGCGAAGAACCAGGGGACTTCCAGCCAATCCTGGCCCGCCACGGGGGCCACGTAGGCGTCCCAGTCCGCCTGGTCTGGCGCGCCTGGGTCCTGGAGGGGGCGGATGGGCCCCTGGGGGATCTCCTGGATCAGGGCCTCCAGCCGGGCCGCGGCCTCCGGCGGGAAGTCGTTCTCCGCCAGGGTGCGGCGGGCGATCTCCGGCAGGCGCACGGTGATGGTGAAGTGGGCCCAGGTGCCGGGCTCCTTCCCCCGCAGGGGCTCGGGGATGGGCAGACGGGGCAGAGCAGTGGATGTGGTTCGGGTCATGAGGGCCTTGGGTGCGTGGTTGATTCGTGGATTGGATGATTGGTTGGGTGGGTGCGTGCCAGGATCGGGAAGGGGAGGGTGGAAACGAGGCGAAAGGCGCGGCGTGGATCTGCTCCCTGTCTCCCCTCTCCGGGTCTCCGAGTCTGGCATTTCACCCTGGCACGTAGCCAGCCTTGCCGCCCTCCTGGGAGCGGCAGACCACCGTCCCGGGCTGGCCCTCCTCCCCGTGGATCTCCAGGGCCACGGGCAGGAAGCGGCGGATGACGTAGGCGTTGGTCAGCAGGTGGCGGGTGACCTGCTCCACCCGGTAGCGGGACTCGCCCGGGGCCAGGGCCGCGGGCAGGAGCAGCTGATCCCCCAGGTGCCGGTCCACTGGCGCCTCCTCCCGGTGGAAGGCCAGGAGCTCCTGGCACGCCTCGTCCGCCACCCGCTCCGACGGCTTGCCCCGCTCCCCCAGCGCGGTGAAGCCGGCCACGCTGCGCTCGTAC
>WGCB01000819.1 GCA_015494005.1 Caldilineaceae bacterium | reverse complement strand
GGCGGGCAGGGGGTGCAGGTCCGCGCCCCGGGGCGCGCCGGCCCGTCCCAGGCGGGCATCGAACCAGGGGCGGATGGTGACGTAGACGAGCAGGAGCAGCAGGACCAGGCTCAGGGGGATGACCGTCACGTAGAGGAGCCAGCCCTGGGCGCCGGCCCCGGCCAGCCAGCCGCGGATCTCGTCCAGGACCAGCTTGATGTTGAGCCCCACGATCAGCCCGGCCACGATCCAGGCCAGGAGCTGAGTGCGACGGGAGATGACGAACTGGCCCATGCGTCGCCGGTCGGCCACGAAATGGATCAGGGGGATGGTGGCGAAGGGCAGCTGCAGGGAGAGGATCACCTGGCTGAGCACCAGCAGGTCCCCGGTGGAGTCGTCCCCGAAGTGGAGGATGGCGAAGACCGCCGGCGCGATGGCCAGGAGTCGGGTGATCAGGCGGCGCAGCCAGGGCCGGATGCGCCAGTGCAGGTAGCCCTCCATGACGATCTGCCCGGCCAGGGTCCCGGTGATGGTGGAGCTCTGTCCCGAGGCCAGCAGGGCCACCGCGAAGGCGATGGGCGCCACCGCGGTCCCCAGCAGGGGCTCCAGCAGCCGGTGGGCGTCCTGGATCTCCGCCACCTGGTTGAGCCCGGCCCGGTAGAAGACCGCCGCGGCCATGATCAGGATGGCGCTGTTCACGAAGAAGGCTGCGTTCAGGGCGATGGCCGAATCGAAGGTGTTCATGCGGATGGCCTGCCAGATCTCCCGGGGCGTGCGGCCGATCTTCCGGGTCTGGACCAGGGAGGAGTGGAGGTAGAGGTTGTGGGGCATGACCGTGGCCCCCAGGATGCCGATGGCGATGTAGAGGGCAGTGGAGTCGGGCAGGGAGGGGACGAAGCCCCGAACCACGCCGCCCCAGTCCGGCTGGGCCAGGAAGATCTCGATGAGGAAGGCCGCGGCGATGGTGCCCACCAGGGCGAAGATCACGGCCTCCAGCTTGCGGATGCCGTAGTGGGAGAGGATGAGCAGCAGGAGCACGTCCAGCGCGGTGAGGAGGACGCCGTAGAGCAAGGGCAGGCCGAAGAGCAGGTTCAGGGCGATGGCCGAGCCAATGACCTCGGCCAGGTCCGTGGCGGTGATGGCGATCTCGGCCAGGACGTAGAGGGGGATGTTGATGAAGCTGGGGTACTCCTCCCGGTTGGCCTGGGCCAGGTCCGTGCGGCTGACGATGCCCAGGCGCGCGGCCAGGCTCTGCAGGAGCACGGCCATCAGGTTGGACATGAGCAGCACCCAGATCAGCTTGTAGTTGTAGCGGCTGCCCGCGGCCAGGTCCGTGGCCCAGTTGCCTGGATCCATGTAGCCCACGGAGACCATCAGCGCCGGGCCGGTGATGGCCAGCCAGCGCCGCCAGCGGGATCCAGTGCTGGGCACGATGACAGTCTCGTGCACTTCCTCCAGGGAATGGTGGGCGCGGGATGGGGATGGCGGGATGCTCATGGCGGCTATGATAGCATATTTCCATGCCAAGGTCACCTTCGCCCGCCGGCAGGCTTGTCCTCTGGAGACGTTAGCCAGCCAGCCGGATTTGGGTTACAATCAGGCCGGTGATGGGCCGGATCCACCCGGCGCCAACCCCGGAGTTTTCGTCCCAGGCGCGCCTGTGTGCCACCCAAGAGAGCGGTCTATGCAAGCCATCCAGGAGTTCGCTCAACGCGTCACCCAGAACATCGAGCGGGTGATCGTGGGCAAAACCGACGTGGTGGAGGTCCTCCTGATCGCCCTGCTCTGTGAGGGGCACGTGCTGCTGGAGGATGTGCCCGGCGTGGGCAAGACCATGCTGGCCCGCTCCCTGGCCGTGAGCCTGGGGGTGGACTTCCGCCGCCTCCAGTGCACGCCGGACCTGCTGCCCAGTGACATCACCGGGGTGAGCGTATTCAACCAGCAGACCCGGGAGTTCCAGTTCATGCCCGGGCCGGCCTTCACCCACGTGCTCCTGGCCGACGAGATCAACCGGGCCACGCCCCGGGCCCAGGCCGCCCTGCTGGAGTGCATGGGCGAGCGGCAGATCACCGTGGACGGAGTCTCCCGCACCCTCCTGCGCCCCTTTTTCGTCATCGCCACCCAGAACCCGGTGGAGTACGAGGGCACCTTCCCCCTGCCCGAGGCCCAGCTGGACCGCTTCCTCTTCAAGCTGAACCTGGGTTACCTGAGCGCCGAGGAGGAGAGCGCCATGCTCCTGAACCTGGGTCGCCAGCACCCCATCGACACCCTGGAGAGCGTGGTGGATGGCCAGGAGATCCCCCGGCTGGCCGAGCTGATCTGGGATGTGCGGGTGGACGACACCCTGCGCCAGTACATCGTGGACCTGGTCCAGGCCACCCGGCAGCACCCGGATCTGGCCCTGGGCGCCAGCCCCCGGGGATCCCTGGCCCTCTACCGGGGAGCCCAGGCCCGAGCCGCCCTCCGGGGCCGGGACTACGTGCTGCCCGACGACATCCAGGCCCTGGCTCCCCTGGCCCTGCCCCATCGCTGCATCGTCCAGCCGGAGAGCGCGCTCCGGGGCCGCACGGCCGCCCAGATCGTCCAGAAGCTGCTGGAGGAAGTCCCCCTGGACCTGGGGGACATGGAGTCCGAGCCCTGACGCCGAGCCCCGAGCCACATCCCTCCTGGGGCCAAGGAGTTCGCCGTGCCCCGTCTTTCCTCGTCCGTGCTGGATATTTTCTTCATGCTCCTCTTCCTCTTCCTGGTGGCGGTGCTCCTGCGCGTGGACTGGATCTACTACCTGATCTACGTGCTGGGGGGCATCTGGCTGGTGAGTCACTGGTGGATCCGCCGAGCCCTGGACCAGCTCACGGTCCAGCGGCGCATGCCCACCAAGGCCTTCAGCGGGGAGACGGTGACGGTGGAGCTCCGGATCCGCAACCGCAGCCGCCTGCCCATCCCCTGTCTGCTCATCCGGGAGACGGTGCCCATGGAGCTCCAGAGCGGGGAGCCCTACCGCCAGGTGATCAGCCTGGGCAGCCACGCCCAGGCCCGGCATCGCTACCGCCTCCACTGCCGGCGTCGGGGCTACTACCCGGTGGGGCCGGTGCTCTTCAACAGCGGGGACCTCTTCGGCTTCGTGGACTCGGCCTGGCAGGAGTTGGCGCCCCAGCACATCACCGTCTATCCCAAAGTCCTGCCCCTGCCGGATCTGGGCCTGCCCAGCCGCCTGCCTTTCGGCGGGGTGGCCACCCGGCAGCGCATCTTCGAGGATCCGGCCCGCATGGCTGGCGTGCGCCCCTACACCTACGGGGACAGCCTGCGCCACATCCACTGGCGGGCCAGCGCCCACGAGGACGCCCTGCTGGTGAAGAAATACCAGCCGGCCATCGCCCTGAACACGGCCATCATCCTGGACCTGGACCGGCGGGCCTTCCCCGGGAGGACCCTCTACGGGGACAGCGAGTGGGCCATCGTAGTGGCGGCCTCCCTGGCGGCCTACCTGAGCGAACAGCGCCAGCCTGTGGGCCTGGTCACCAACGGACTGGACCCCCTCTCCGGGGCGGAGGCCATCACCATCCCACCCCGGCCCGGGCGAGGACAGCTCATGAGCATCCTGGAGATGCTGGCCCGGATCCAGGTGCGGGAGGCCGAGCTTCCCCTGGACCAGTGGCTGGTGCAGCGGGTGGCCCGGCTAGAGTGGGGGACGAGCCTGCTGGTGGTGACGCCCAAGCTCACCGGGTCCGGGCTGCGGGTGCTCCACGGGGTCTATCGCCGGGGGCTCAACGTGACCGCGCTGGTCTGCGCCCAGCAGGCGGACTTCCGCTCGGTGCAGAAAGAGGGGGAGGCCCTGGGCATCCCGGTGCACCGCACCCTCTGGGAGGTGGACCTGGCCAGCCTGGCCCCGGCCGACGAGGTGAGGAGATGGCCCGGATGAACGAACAATCGACGCCTCCCCAGCCCAAGAACGGCGGCCCGGGCCTCGGCTCCCTGCCCGGCGTGCCCGTCCGCTACGACGAGCCCTGGCTGGGATCCCTGCTGCGCCCCCTGCTCATCACCCTGCTGGTGGCCTGCATGGACGTGGCCCTGGTGGCCTTCCTGCGCCGGGTGGTGCCGGAGTGGCCTCGAGCCTACACGGGCAGCATGCTCTGGATGGGCGTGGGTGCGGCCCTGATCAGCGGCGCCACCACCACCTGGCTGGTGCATCCCCGGCAGCGGCTGCGGCGCAACCTGGGCTATCGCCTGGCCGAGCTGGGGCTGCTCCTGGCGGTGACTCGGCTCCTCGCCTGGGCCACCACCGGCACCTGGCCGACCCTGGGCCAGCTTCTGACCTACCCCCTGGACACCCTCTTCGACGGCTTCTTCCTGCTCAGCGGCTTCGTGGTGACCCTCTCCTGGGTGATGGCGGCCTCCATCACGGCGGACTTCCTGGACATGGCCCTGCAGCCGGACGAGCTCATCGAGCCCGAGGCCCTCTCCTGGCGCACGGGCTGGGTCTACGACTACCGGCCCCAGAGCGACCGGGCGGCCATCCTGCGCCAGTTCATCGGCCGTTGGCTCACCGGAGGCGTGCTGCTCATCCTCCTCACCGCGGGCAGCCAGGTGGGCTTCCCGGAGGGGCGCTTCCCCTCGCTGATCCAGGAGCGGATCGATCCGGTGGTGATCGGCGCCGCGGTGATCTACTTCCTGGACGGGCTGATCCTCACCGCGCTGGGCCGGCTGGCGGTCCTGCGGGCTCGCTGGCAGATCGAGCACACCCCCACTTCGGAGAGCGTGCTCCAGGTCTGGCCCTTCTACGTCCTGCTGCTCCTGCTCCTGGTGGGGGTGGTGGCCGCCTTCCTGCCTCTGGGCGGCACCTTCCGCCTGGCCCAGCTGCTCATGGCGGTCATCGAGTTCCTCTACATGATCCTCTACATGCTCTTCACCCTGCTGGTGGGGCTGCTGACCCTGCTCCTCTCCCTGGGGGGCGCGCCGTCCAGCCGACGGCCACCGCCTCCAGCCCCGCGTCAACGGCCGCCGGCCCAGCTGCCAGAGTTCACCCTGCCTCCCTGGGTGGGCGGGCTCTTCTTCTGGGCCACCGTCCTGGGGATCCTGGGCTACGCCGCCTTCGTCTACCTGAGCGGCCGGGGCGTGGAGTGGGGCTGGCTGAAGCGGCTCTGGCAGGCCCTCTGGCTGCGTTGGCGGCGGGTCCAGGCCAGCTACAGCCTGTGGCGGGCCTCCCTGGCCGTGGAGGCGGAGGAGAAAGCCCTGGAGGGCAAGCGGCGGGTCCTGAAGCGGCGATCCCGGCCGGTGACCCCGGCCCAGTGGGTGAAGTTCTACTACTTTTCCATGTTGCGCCTGGCCCAGGAGCGGGGCATCCCCCGGCGGCGAGGGGAGACGCCCTACCGCTACGCGCCTCGGCTGGAGGAGGCCATCCATCCCGAGGACGAGCGGCCCGTCTCCGCGCTGACCGACGCCTTCGTGGAGGTCCGCTACGCCGCCCATCCCCCAGGGCCGGAGGCGCTCCCCGAGCTGAAGCGGAAGTGGCATCAGGTGGAGAAGGCTCTCACCCAGCCCGAGGACGAGGAAGAATCGCCGGGCGCCGACGCTCCCCGACCGTGAGTTGACATAAACGCAAAATTGATCTACCTTGACGTCCCATGGCTACCCTGTTATAATTTTTTAAGAGATTTACTCACTCTATCCACTGGCAGAACCCCCTTCATCGATGGTCGATTCACCCGGCTAAACCACTCCACACCCAGCCCACATCACCCTTGGAAGATCGTACGATGACAGATTCAGAGCGATTTGGTGCAGACGAGGAACAGTTCGACGGCAATTCGGGCCATTCTGACAGCCCCTCTGGGGACGAGGAAACATCCGAGGAGGCGCATTCGACCGAATCACAGGCTGAGCCCCAGGCTGAATCACAGACCGAATCAGAGGCTGGATCCGAGGCGGAACCCCAGGAGCAGGCGGAGCAGACAGCCCAGGCGCTCGTCCAAGCCCAACAAGAGCAATCGGACAAAGAGCTCTTCGCCCAGTATCTGGAGGAAGAAGAAGGTTTTGAGCTTCCAGAGAAGGGAGACCTGCGGGAAGGGGTCATTGTCGATATCCGCCGGGATGGGGAGCGCCCCACCGAAGTCCTGGTGAACATCGGCGCCAAGCGGGACGGCATCGTGCCCCAGTCGGATCTGCAGCGGCTCCCGGCAGAGTTCGTGGAGAGCCTGCACGAAGGGCAGAAAGTCCCGGTGATGGTCACCCGCTCGGACAACGACGAGGGCGTGCTGATCCTGAGCATCGCCGAGGCCCTGCAGCAGCAGGATTGGCTGACCGCAGAGAAGCTGCTGGAGACCGGCGAGATCACCGTGCGCAAGGTGGTGGGCTACAACAAGGGTGGTCTGTTGGTGGAGTTCGGGCATCTGCGAGGGTTCATCCCGGCCTCCCACATAAAGGACCTGCGCCGCTCCCTGAGCGAGGAGGAGCGTTTCGAGGAGTTCGCCAAACGGGTGGGGCAGGAGGTGCCGGTCAAGGTGATCGAGGTGGACCGCCGCCGCCGTCGCCTGGTCCTCTCACAGCGCCTGGCCGAGCGGGAGTACCGGGAGCAGAAGAAGGCCGAGCTCTTCCGGACTCTGAAGGTGGGGGACGTGGTCAAGGGCGTGGTGCGCAGCCTGCGTCCCTTCGGCGCCTTCGTGGACATCGGCGGGGCGGATGGCCTGCTCCACGTGAGCGAGATCGGCTGGACCCCAGTGAGCCATCCTCGAGACGTGCTCAAGGTGGGGGACGAGATCGAGGTGGAGATCCTGCGCCTGGATCCGGAGCGCAACCGCATCGCCCTGAGCCGCAAGCGCCTGCTGCCCAACCCCTGGGAGAGCATCGAGGAGCGCTACAAGCGGGGGGATACCGTGCTGGCCACCATCACGCGGGTGGTGGATTTCGGCGCCTTTGCTCGCCTGGAGCCCGGGGTGGAGGGGCTGATCCACGTGAGCGAGCTGGCCGACATCACCGTGGCCGAGCCTCTGAAGACCGTCAAGCCCGGGGATCGGGTGGCGGTGAAGATCCTGCGGGTGGATCCCAAGCGCCATCGCATCGGGCTGAGCATCCGCCAGGCGGATCCGGAGGTGGCCCGGGCGCTCCTGGCCGCGGAGGGCATCACCGAGGAAGCTGAGGCGGAGGAAGCTCAGCCCGCGGAAGCCCAGGCCGAGGAGCAGGCGCCGGTTGCCGAGGGGGCAGAGGAGGCCAAGGCAGAGGAAGCCTCCACAGAGGAAGTCTCCACAGAGGAGACCCCGGAAGAGACCTCCCCAGAGGCGCCAGGCGAGGAAGCCCCGGTGGCCGAGGCTCCCGAGCCCGAGACCGGGGACAACGGCCTGGTCTCCTCGGAGGAGCTGCCCGGGGAGCCGGAAAGCCCGGGGGCGCCGGTCTCCGCCGCTCCGGAGGAGAACCTCCCCGAGGAGGCCGGAGACGGGGATGGTCTGCAGCCGGACGAAGCGTGAGCGCCGAATTTGTTGCGCGAGAACGCCCACTCTGGTTTGCTTATCCCTCTGGAAGTGCAGTATAATCTATAACCTGCCAGCTGTCCGTGCAGGGCCATGCGGGAGATCGGCTCCGGTGCGCTCTGCGGGACGAGGCAGGTTCTTTTTCGTCCTGGTTTGGCTCATTTGCCACAGCGGTGTCTGATTTGGCGACATTTGCCCACAGGCCCGCTTCGGCGGTGGAGCCCGATCGACCCCGTCTGTGGATGTCGGTGGATATCGATGGATGTCAGCGCCGGACCCCACAGACGGATCGAGCACACGCGTTGGAAGGGGGTGAGTCCCATTAGCGTCGAACTACGTCCCGGAGAATCTCAGGAAAGCCTGCTCCGGCGATTCCGGAAAGCAGTGGCGGAGGCCCGTATTCTGCCCACAGTGCGCCAGAAGCGCTGGTTTACGTCCAAGAGCGAGATCCGCCGGATCAAGCGCCAGAAGGCCATCCGCAAATCCCGCCGCAGCCGCCGCAGCTCCTAAGCTGGAGTGGACGACAGACCTGGCGGGCATGCAACCCAAACGAACGGAGATCTATGGCTGAGGAAACCATTGTCCTTGACGGGAAAGTGATCGAGGCGCTGCCCAATGCCACTTTCCGCGTCCAACTGGAGAACGGCCACGAGGTATTGGCCTATCTCTCGGGCAAAATGCGGAAGTACTACATTCGCGTCTACCTGGGCGATCGGGTCAAGGTGGAGCTGAGCCCCTACGACCTCACCCGGGGCCGGATCGTCTACCGCTACAAATAGCGCCTGGACGGTCCCCGGCGCGGAGGGGCAGGGGCCCGCCTTTTCTAGGCCGGCGATGGTCCGTTCCGTGCATGCAGGAAGGCCGGCGGCTGGTTTGAGCCCCTTGGCCGGAGAGCACTCGAACTGAAACACAGGAACCCCGCAGGGACAGGCCACGGGCCTGTCCCTGGTTTTTCGTCCCGCTCCAGGGATGGAAAACAGGCCCGGGCGTCCAAAAGCAAAGCCCTCCACCGTGCGGTGGAGGGCTTTGGTGCAGTCGGGGCGAGAGGATTTGAACCTCCGACCTCATCGACCCGAACGATGCGCGCTGCCGGACTGCGCTACGCCCCGATCTGTCTGCGACTCTGATAGTATACCCAAACTGGGGCGGAACACCAAATTTCTGGGCCTGAAAACCACCGAAGAAAATGGATTGGTTTGGACCGGGCCGTATTTTGCGCGCCCTCTCTGGGTGTGTTAGAATGGCCAACGGCCTGCGGCGAGGGAAGGCGTCATCCCCTCGCTCTTTCTGTTCGTGGAATCGGTCCACGGACTTCTAGCCAGAGAAAGGAGAGCCAACGCGGGTATGAACGATCATCGACTGCACCAGTATGAACTGGTCTACGTCCTCCAGCCGGAGCTGGACGACGAAGGCATCAAGGCTCTGGGCGAACGGATCAGCCAGGTGGTGGAACGCCACGGCGGGTCCATCCTCAGCACAGAGCCCTGGGGCCGGCGCCAGCTGGCCTACCCCATCAAGAAATTCATGGAAGGCTACTACGTGTTGCACCACGTTGCCATGCTCCCCGAGGGCACGGACGAGGTGGAGCGCGTCCTGCGCCTGAGCGAAGATGTACTGCGCTACCTGCTGATCCGCAAGGACAAAAAGTAGGCCCAGAGACGGCAAGGCGGACATTGCAAGGAGATGAGCATGACTGAAGAACAGACCAACCCCACAGCGGAAGAAGCCGCTACCCCCGAGACCACGCCAGAGCCCGAGGCCCCCTCCCCGGAGGCCGCCCCAGTGGAGGCCAGCGCAGAAGCCAGCTCGGAGGAGCCCGTCGCCCAGGTGGAGGCCGAGGAGGCTGGGGAGCCGGAGGTGGAGGAAGCAGCGATCCCTCCGGCTATGGACCTGCCAGCGGAAGAGCCGGAAGCCCCCACGGTGGAGAGCCCCGGTGCTTTCCTGGACAGCCTGCGTGGTCGACGTCCCCGCCCCCGCAGCCGGGTGGGCCAGGT
>WGCB01000818.1 GCA_015494005.1 Caldilineaceae bacterium | reverse complement strand
GTCTGGGGGCGGCTGCGGGGGATCGTCCACGCTGGCGCGGCCGGGGACGCCAAGGCGGTCATCGGCGCCCTGGACTTTGAGCCGGTCCAGGTGCGCATTGCGGACCACATCGCCATGTCCCCCAAGGGGAACACGGACGAGCCGGGCCACTGGCTCTGGAAGCGCAGCTCCTCGGGCAAGCCGGAGGTGGCTCGCCTGGTGGAGGGGCAGATCGTGGTGGATCCCTGGGACATGCGCCCGTCCAAGGGCTGGGGGACCACCGTCCCTGCCAACGATCCCTGGGAGTAGCCCGGGCCGATCTCACAGCCGTTTCACTGCCATCGAGCCCCATTTTCGTAGCGAGGATTCTTTGATCTTTGAGCGCAAATTTGGTAAGTTGGCAACCACCGACGACACTCAGGCGACGCAACGAAGGAGCGCTCGATGGCAGGTGAGGTGATCACCATCACTTCTGGCAAGGGGGGCGTGGGCAAGACCACCACCTGTGCCAACCTGGGCATGGCCCTGGCCCTGGCCGGACAACGGGTGATCGTGGTGGACGCGGACATCGGTCTGCGCAACCTGGACATCATCATGGGGCTGGAGAGCCGGGTGATCCACAACATCGTGGACGTGGTGGAGCAGCGGGTGCCCCTGCACCAGGCCCTGATCAAGGACAAGCGGGCGGAGGAGCTCTACCTGCTGCCGGCCTCCCAGACCCGGGAGAAGTCGGCCATCGCCCCGGACCAGATGATGACCCTCTGCCAGGAGCTCCAGGAGATCGCCAGCTTCGTGCTCATCGACTCGCCCGCGGGGATCGAGCAGGGCTTCCAGAATGCCATCGCCCCCGCGGACCGGGTGCTCATCGTCACCACGCCGGAGATCAGCGCCCTGCGGGATGCGGACAAGGTGATCTACCTGCTGGAGCGGGACGTGGGGATCGAGCCCCAGCTCATCCTCAACCGCTACAACGCCCGGCTGGTCCACCAGGGGGACATGCTCAGCATCGACGACGTGCTGGACATCCTGAGCATCGACCTGCTGGGCGTGGTCCCAGACGACGATGCCATCATCGTCTCCACCAACAAGGGGCGACCCGTGGCCCTGGACCGGGAGATCCCGGTGAGCAAGGCCTACCACAACATCGCTGGTCGGCTGGTGGGCCAGAACGTGCCCCTGATGCAGTTCCAGCCGCCGGGCTTCTGGGCCCGGCTGCGGCGCTGGCTGGGATTTTGACGCCGCGGACACACCGCTGGAAGCGAGATCCTGTGCCTGACCCTGTGACTGACCATGATTGAGACCAACATCTGGCGCCATTTCGATCGCAAGCTCTTCCTGGCGGTGCTGGCCCTGTGCGGCATCGGCATCGCCATGATCTACAGCGCCACCATCTCCACCGTGGACCTGGCGGACTACTGGAAGCGGCAGCTCCTCTTCACCGGCATCGGGGTGGTGGCCATGCTGGTGGTGGCCGCCATCGACTACCGCAACCTGGAGCTGCTGGCCCAGCCGGCCTACATCTTCCTGCTCCTCTCCCTGGTGGCCGTCTACCTCTTCGGCACGGTGCGGGGCGGCGCCAGGCGCTGGATCAGCATCGCTGGCACGGACGTGCAGCCCACCGAGGTGGGCAAGTTCATGCTCATCATCTTCCTGGCCTGGTACCTGAGCCGCTTCCAGGAGCACCTGCACAGGATGCGCTATCTCTTCCTGGCCATGATCCTCCTGGCCCTGCCCCTGGGCCTGGTCTACATCCAGCCGGACCTGGGCATGACCGTCACCCTGGCCTTCATCGGCGGCGTGCTGATCCTGGTCAGCGGGGTGCGTTTCTGGCAGCTGGGGGTGATGGGAGGCATGGTGGGCCTCTCCACGCCCTTCGTCTGGCGCTCCCTGGAGGGGTACATGCTGGAGCGCATCCAGGTTTTCCTGAATCCTCAGGCCAACCCGGACGCGGCCTTCAACGTGCAGCAGGCCCTGATCAGCATCGGCGCGGGGGGCTGGCTGGGCCGAGGATGGCTCCACGGCAGCCAGAATCAGCTCCACTTCCTGCGCGTCCGCCACACGGACTTCATCTTCAGCGTCATCGCGGAGGAGATGGGATTCGTGGGAACTGTGATCGTACTCATGTTGCTCTTCTACGTCATCTGGCGGCTGGTCCGCATCGCCGACATGGCCCAGGACCAGTTCGGCCGTCTACTCACCGTCGGCGTGGCTGCCCTCCTCTTCTTCCAGACCTTCATCAACGTGGGCATGAATCTGAGCCTGGTCCCAGTCACCGGGATGACCCTGCCCTTCATCAGCTACGGAGGCAGCAGTCTGGTCTCCATGATGTTGGCTGTGGGGTTGGCTCAGAGCGTGGCCATGCGCCATCGCAAGATGGACTTCCAGTAGCCGACGCCCCCTCATCGCACAATTCATCGCGCACGACTGCGTCACGAGAGGCCCCGTTTTTTCCGGTCTTTGGCCTCATCGGTCTTTCGGATGTCATCATTTCGTGCCCTCATGGGCGCAAACTGCATGGAAATGTTGGGATGGGACAAAATTCGAACGCGAGGGATCGAGTTTCTTCGACCCTCCCAAGGGGAAAGGAGACATGCTCTATGATGCGTAGACTCATCCAAGTGGCACTGGTCAGCACGCTGATCCTGGCCATTCCTTCCGGCTTGGCCCTGGCCGAGGAAGGAAACGAGGTGGAGCAGCCCAGTGAAGAGCCACCCATAGCCACGGCCAGCGCACCGGCCCGTTTCTCTCTGGCGGACCTGGAGCCTGGCTACTACGAGGAAACGCCCCTGCCCACGGAAGGGTGGATGATGTACTACAACCCTGGGGTCATGGAACGGGTGCTGGACTTCCGGCGGAAGGCCCGGCACGTGACGCAGTGCCCGGAGTGCATCGGCTACGTGGCCATGCTCCGGGCTGGGGACCTGGACCGGCGCATCTGGATCGAGCGGGAGGGACGTCCCCTGGAGGGGCCCTTCTGGGTCATCGACGTGGCCGCGCCCCAGCACGTGGGCCAGCTCCTGGAGCGGGGCTGGATCGTGGATGTGGACTACGAGACGGCCATGCGCTGGGGGATGGGCCGGCCCCACTGGGTGCGCATCTGGGGCGCGCCACCGCCGGACCCTTACCTGCTCAGCCAGGTCCTGGCCGTGCAGCAGCGCTCTGGCGCGGTGCCTGGGTGGAGCCACCACTGGGCGGCGGTCACGGACTGAGGCACGGGCCGTCCACGCGAAAGGGAGGAGCGACAGCGAAGTCGTTCCTCCCTTTTTGTTGGGCTGATTCAATGGACCTGCTGGGTTTGGGGGCTCACCCGCCCAGGCCGGAGAGGAAGCCCGTCCACAGGCTGGGGTAAAGGCCGATGATCACCGTGGCCAGGGCGGTCAAGGCCAGGCTGAGGCTGAGACCGCCCCAGCGTCGGGGCTGCACCGGCTCTTCCGCCTCGTGGAAGTACATGGCCACCATCACCCGCAGGTAGTAGTAGGCGCTGATGGCGCTGTTGAGCACCCCCACCACGGCCAGCCAGGTCCAGCCTCCCTCCACCGCGGCCTGGAAGACGAAGAACTTGCCGAAGAATCCGGCCAGGGGCGGGATGCCGCTCAGGCTGAGCATGAAGATGGACATGGCCAGGGCCAGCAGGGGCCAGCGATCCGCCAGGCCCGCGGCCCGGTTCTGCAGGGCGTCCAGCTCGTCGATCTTCTCCAGGGTGATGACCACGGCCAGCGCGCCCACGTTCATGAAGGCGTAGGTGAGCAGGTAGAAGAGGGCCGCTTTGCTCCCCTGGGCCGTGCCTGGGACCAGCGCCACCAGGATGTAGCCGGCATTGGCCACGCTGGAGTAGGCCAGCATGCGTTTCAGGCTGAGCTGGCGCAGGGCGGTCAGGTTGCCCACGGTCATGGTGAGGACGGCTAGGACGGCCAGGGCCCAGCCCCACTGGATCTGCTGGGCGGGCAGGGCCTCCATGAGCACCCGCACGAAGGCCGCGAAAGCCGCGGTCTTGGTCCCCGCGCTCATGAAGGCGGTCACCGGGGTGGGCGCGCCCTGGTAGACGTCCGGCGTCCACATATGGAAGGGGACCAGGCTCACCTTGAAGCCGAAGCCCACCAGCAGCAGGGCGATCCCCGGCCAGAGCAGGTTGGGGTTGCCGTGGTCGCTGGCCAGCAGATTGCCGATCTCTCGCAGCTGAGTGGTGCCGGCCGCACCGTAGAGCAGGGCCGCACCGTAGACGAAGAAGCTGCTGGCGAAGGCCCCCAGGAGGAAGTACTTCATGCTGGCTTCCGTGCTCCGGGGGTTCTTCCGGTAGTAGCCGCTGAGGATGTAGAGGGCCAGGGAGAAAATCTCCAGGGCCAGGAAGAGGACGATCAGGTCCGTGGCGCTGGCCATCATGGTCATGCCCAGGGTGGCCAGGAGGACCAGGGCGTAGTACTCGCCCATCTGCCGGTTGATCCGGGGCAGGTAGCCCATGCTCAACAGGGTGGCCAGGCCCGCGGCCACCAGGATCACCGTGCGAGCGCCCAGGGCGAAGCCGTCGGCGATGGCCCCTTCCTGGTAGCTGGCCACCGGGCGGTTCCAGATCCAGGCGGTGGCGGCCATCGCGGCCAGGATCCCGGCCAGGGTGAGCAGGGGCAGCAGCCGGGACTCCTCCTCGTCCTGGCGCAGCATGTCCGCCAGGATGACCAGGAGCGCGAAGGCGGCCAGGACCATCTCCGGCAGGATGACGTGCAGGTTGGCTGTCAGGGCCGCGATGTTCATGGCGTGGACTCCTGCTGCAGGGCAATGTGCTCCAGGGAGACGGACCCTAACCAGGGCTCATCCCGGGCCTGCAGGGCCATCTGGATGGCCGGTCGCTGGGCCAGGGCCTCCACGGAGGGGTTGATCTTGTCCAGGAAAAGGTTGGGGAAGAGGCCGATGACGAAGAAGAGAATCACCACCGGCGCCAACATGGCCACCTCGCTCCGGCTCAGGTCGGGCAGCTTCTCGTTCTCCGGCTTGGTGATGGGCCCCTGGGCTACCTTGCGGAAGGCGGTGAGCAGGTACCAGGCGGCCAGGATGATCCCAGACGTGCCGATGACGGCGAAAAGGGGGCGGCTGGCGTAGGCCCCCAGCAGGATGGTGAACTCGCCCACGAAGCCGTTGAGCCCGGGCAGGCCAGCGCTGCTCATGGCCACCACCAGGAAGAAGAAACAGTAGACAGGGATGCTCTTCCACAGGCCGCCGAACTCGCTCAGCAGCCGGGTGTGGCGGCGTTCGTAGAGCATGCCCACCAGGAGGAAGAGGGCGCCGGTGCTCAGCCCGTGGTTGACCATCTGCAGGACAGCGCCGCTCATGCCCTGCTCGTTCAGGGCGAAGATGCCCAGCATGACGAAGCCCAGGTGGGCCACGGAGCTGTAGGCCACCAGGGATTTGATGTCCTTCTGCATCAGGGCCACCAGGGCGGCGTAGAGGATGCCGATGAGAGCCAGGATGCCGATGAGGGCGCTGTACTGGACCGTGGCCTGGGGGAAGATGGGCAGGGCGAAGCGCAGGTAGCCGTAGGTCCCCATCTTCAGGAGCACTCCGGCCAGGATCACCGAACCGGCCGTGGGGGCCTGGACGTGGGCATCGGGCAGCCAGGTGTGTAGGGGGAAGAGGGGCACCTTCACCGCGAAGGCCAGGGCGAAGGCCAAGAAGATCCACTGCTGCAGGCCCAGGGGCAGATCCACGGCCTGGAGCTCCAGCACGTTGAAGGTGCCGGTCTGGATGTAGAGGGCCAGGATGGCCACCAGCATCAGGGCCGAGCCGGCCAGGGTGTAGAGGAAGAACTTCAGCGCGGCGTACACCCGGTTCTCGCTCCCCCACTTGCCCACCAGGAAGTACATGGGGATGAGGCTGAACTCCCAGAACACGTAGAAGAGCACCAGGTCCAGGGCCAGGAAGACGCCGATGATGGCCGCCTCCATGACCAGCATCAGGGCCATGAAGGCGCCCACGCTCCGGTGCACGTAGCGGTTGCTGAAGGCCACCGCGATGGGCATGAGCAGGGTGGTGAGGAGCACTAGCCAGAGGCTGATCCCGTCCACGCCCAGGTGGTAGCGGATGTTCAGATCTGGGATCCAGGCCACATCCTCCACGAACTGCATGCCCGCCTGCCCCTCCTCCCAGCCCACCAGGAGCAGCAGGCTGAGCAGGAAGGTCAGCAGGGTAATGGCCAGGGCAGCCTGCTTCTTGGCCCCGTCACCGGGGAGCAGGGCCACCGCCACCCCACCCAGCAGGGGCAGGAAGATCAGTATCGAGAGCAACATTGGTGGAACCATTGCGATTCACACTCCGAACCATGTGTGACAGAGACGAAAAACGAAGGGCGGCAGGCGCTGGACAGTTCCAACTCCCAACTTCCAGCTCCCAACTTCAGCTCCTCCTCTACCCAAACACCAGGTACATCACCAGGACCACCACGCCCACGAAGATGCTCAGGGCGTAGGTGGGCACCAGGCCGTTGTGGAGCCGGCGCAGGCGTTCCCCCGCGGCCAGGTTGGCCCGGCCGATGAGGTGCACGCTGCCGTCGATGATGCCTGGATCGAAGACCTCCGCGAACCAGCGGGCCAGGGCCTTCAGGGGCTGGACGATGGCCGCGTCGTAGAACTCGTCCACGTAGTACTTGTGCTCCACCAGGGGCTGGAGGGGCCCCAGGGCGTTCTGCAGGCGGCGGGCCCATCCGATCTCCTTCACGTAGCGGGCATAGGCCAGGTAGATGCCCGCCAGGGCCACCACCGCGCTGACCAGGAGCAGGCTCACCTCCAGGGCCAGGCTGGGGTGGAAGCTGGGCTCGCCCACCGCCGGCTCCAGCCAGCGCTCCAGGGTCAGGACGAAGGGCAGGTTCAGGACGCCGCCCACGATGGCCAGGATGGCCAGCACCCAGAGAGGCCGGGTCATGATGGGCGGGCTCTCGTGGGCATGCTCGTGCAGGTGCTTGTCCCGGGGCTGGCCCCAGAAGGGCACAAAGACGGCCCGGAAGCTGTAGACTGCGGTGAGCAGGGCGGTGAAGAGGCCGATCGCGTAGAGCAGGGGGCTGTGGCCGAAGACGTTGAGCAGGATGCCGTCCTTGGAGAAGAAGCCGGACATGAGGGGGAACCCGGCCAGGGCCAGGGCGCCGATGAGGAAGAGCCGGTAGGTGGTGGGCATCTTCTCCCGCAGGCCACCCATCTTGCGGATGTCCAGCTCCCCGTGCAGGCCGTGCATCACGTTGCCCGCGGCCAGGAAGAGCAGGGCCTTGAAGAAGGCGTGGGTGATCAGGTGGAAGATGCCGAAGGCGTAAGCCCCCACCCCCACGCCCATGACCATGTAGCCCAGCTGGGAGATGGTGGAGTAGGCCAGGATCTTCTTCAGATCCACCTGAACCAGGGCGATGGAGGCGGCCATCAGCGCGGTGAGCCCGCCGATCCAGGCGGCCAGGTTGGCCGCGCTGGGCCCCAGCTCCCACAGGACGTGGGTGCGGGCGATCATGTAGATGCCCGCGGTGACCATGGTGGCCGCGTGGATCAGGGCGGAGACCGGGGTGGGACCGGCCATGGCGTCGGGCAGCCAGACGTAGAGGGGGATCTGGGCACTCTTGCCTGTGGCCGCCAGGAGGAGCAGCAGGGCGATGGCTGTGGCCACTCCGCTGCTCAGGCTGGCCGGGGCGGCCTGGAAGACGTCCAGGAAGGTGACGCTGCCCAGGCTCGTCCACAGGATCATGATGGCCAGGGCCATGCCGAAGTCCCCCACCCGGTTGACCAGGAAGGCCTTCTTGCCCGCGTCCGCGTAGTAGCCGTAGGTGTCGTCCCGTTTGTCGAACCAGAAGCCGATGAGCAGGTAGGAGGCCAGGCCCACGCCTTCCCAGCCCACGTACATGCCCAGGAAGTTGTCGCTCATCACCAGGATGAGCATGGCGAAGACGAAGAAGTTCAGGTAGACGAAGAAACGCTGGAAGCGCTCGTCGTCGAACATGTAGCCAATGGCGTAGACGTGGATCAGCGCGCCCACGCCGGTGACCACCAGGGCCATGGTGACGCTCAGGGGGTCGATGAGCAGGGCGGTCGGCGCCCGGAAGTCGCCGATGGTGATCCAATCCCAGAGGGGCAGGGTGATCACCCGCTCCTCTCCGGGCAGGCCCAGGAGGCCCAGGAGCAGCCCCAGGGAGACGACGAAGGAGGCTGCCACCGTGCCCGAGGCGATCCAGCCGATGGTGGGCTTGCTGAATCGGCTCCCGAGGAAGGTGTTGATCAGCGCGCCGGCCGCGGGGAAGGCCAGGAGCAACCAGGCTAGTTGGAGCATAGGGCTCGAATCTCCCAAAGATGGCTGGGTCGATGCCTGCTTACCACTTCAGCAGGTGGATCTCGTCGATGTTGATGCTTTCCCGGTGGCGGGTGTTGGCGATGAGGATGGCCAGGCCCACAGCCACCTCCGCTGCGGCCACGGCCATGATCATGAAGACGAAGACCTGGCCGTTCAGATTGCCCCACTGGCGGCTCAGGGCGATGAGGGTCAGGTTGACGCTGTTGAGCATCATCTCCACGCACATGAGGATGATCAGGGCGTTGCGCCGCACCAGCACGCCCACGGCCCCGATGGCGAAGATCATGGCGCTGAGGATGAGGTAGTAGCTTGTGGGGACCACGGTTGCCTCCAGGTGGGTCTGGAAAAGTTGGGCTCAGTCGTCACTGCTGGGCGGCGGGCTGGCGGGCTGGGATCCGGTGTGGGCCACCGTGCCGTGCCGTCCCAGGACCAGGGCGCCCAGCAGGGCCACCAGCAGCAGGATGGAGGCCAGCTCAAAGGGGAGCAGGTACTGGGTGAACAGGGCCTGGCCCACAGCTTCCGGGATGCCGCCCTGGATGGCCGTCACGTCCGCCGGGGGCTGGTTGAACCCCTGGAAGACGCTGTAGCTCAGGCTGGCCAGGAGCAGGATGCCCAATCCCAAGGCCACGCCCCGGGTCCAGCTGCGCTGCCGGGCCACGAAGTCATTGGTCTCCCCGCCGATGAGCATGATGACGAAGAGGATCAGGATGACGATCCCGCCCGCGTAGATGATCACCTGGGCCGCGGCCAGGAACTGGGCCTCCAGGGTCACGTAGAGGACGGCCAGGGTGGCGAAGTTGGTGAGCAGGAAGAGGGCGCTGTGCACCGGTTGGCGGCTCAGGACCACGCCGGCGGCAGCGGCCAGGCTCACCGCGCCCACCAGCACGAAGAACAGCATGGACCAGGTCATGGACGCTTACTCCGGACGGATGATGACGTTGGGCTCCTGGGGATTCAGGAGCTCCTCTTTGGTCAGGATGAAATCCCGGCGGTGGTAGTTGGCCATGGCGAAATCGTGGCCCAGGACGATGGCCTCCGTGGGGCAGGCCTCCTCGCAGTCCCCGCAGAAAACGCAGCGCAGCAGGTTGATCTCGTAGATCTTGGCGTAGCGCTCCCCCGGGGACGTGGGGTTCTCCGGGTCGTTCTCTGCGGCCTCCACGTAGATGGCGCCGGTGGGGCAGGCGGCCTCGCAGAGCATGCAGCCGATGCAGCGCTCCAGGCCGTTCTCGTAGCGGCGCAGCTCGTGCTTGCCCCGGAAGCGGGGGTAGACGGGCACCGGCTCGAAGGGGTACTCCACCGTCACCGGTTTCTCGGTCAGGTTCTTCAGGGTGACCCCCATGGCCCTGCCGATCTCCACCGCTCCTTTGATGTACTCTTTCAATGCCATGGTTCGATTCCTATCAGATTCAGTCGTCTAGAAAACTGCGCTCGTCTACCAGCTCCCAACTCCCAGCTCCTCCTCCCTACTTCAACAGCACCGCCAGCACCGCCGTGATGGCCATGTAGACGATGCCCACAGGCAGGAGGAACTTCCAGCCGAAGCGCATGAGCTGGTCGTAGCGGGGGCGGCTGATGCTGGCCCGCACCCAGACGAAGAGGAAGAGGAGCACCACCACCTTGATGAAGAGATAGACCGGCCCCAGCCAGACGATCTCCTCGGCGAAGGGGCCCCGCCAGCCGCCGAAGAAGAGGGTGGCCATGATGGCGCTGGTGGTGATCATGTTGATGTACTCGGCCATGTAGAAGAGGGAGAACTTGATGCCCCCGTACTCGGTCTGGTAGCCGGCCACCAGCTCGTTCTCCGTCTCCGGCAGGTCGAAGGGGCTGCGGTTGGTCTCCGCCAGGATGCAGATGAAGAAGAAGGGGAAGGCCACCCAGAGCCAGAGCCACTCCCACCAGGCCCGAGGATTGTCCACCAGCTCCACCAGGCTGAAGCTCCCGGCCAGGATCAGGATGCTAACCAGGAAGAGGCCCAGGGGCAGCTCGTAGGAGATCATCTGGGCCGAGGAGCGCAGGGCCCCCAGCAGGGAGTAGTTGTTGTTGCTGCTCCAGCCCGCCAGGATCAGCCCGTAGCTCTCCAGCCCGGCCACCGCCAGGATCCAGAGGAAGCCGATGCCCACGTCCGCGATGGCTGGAGTGTCCTTGGCCACGGGGATCACCGCCCAGATGATCAGGGCCGGGATCAGGGCCAGGGCCGGCGCCACCAGGTAGATGGGCTTATCCACGTGGCTGGGGACGATCTCCTCCTTGAACATGGCCTTCACCGCGTCGGCCACGGGCTGGAGCAGGCCGAACTTGCCCGCCCGGTTGGGGCCGTAGCGCACGTGGAAGCGGGCCAGCAGCTTGCGCTCGAACCAGGTCAGGTAGGCGAAGCCCGTGAGCAGCACCAGGAAGAGCACCACGGTGCGCAGGATGGGAAAGACGATCAGGTTGAGCCAATCCATAGCGGTTGAACCTTTAAAATGGACAGATGTAAAACAGACGGAAGACGGTGGACGAAGGACGATGGCCACGGCTCACGAATCCGAGTCCGCCTTCACCGATCAACGGATCCACCAGTGTCATCGATGAACCCACAGGTCTGTCGACCCACGGGGCGCTTCAGGCCCTAGGATCTGGTTTTCTCCACCTTCACCCGGGCCGGATAGACGCCGTTGAGCAGAGCTCCCACCGGCGCGCCGGGCAGGCTCTCCGGGATCCAGACAGTGCCCGGCTTGACCTGCTCCTGGAGGGTGGCGGTGAGGGCCAGGGAGCCCTCCGGGCTGGCCACGGTGACGGCCGCGCCCTCGTCGATGCCCAGCTTTCGGGCGTCCTCCGGGTGGAGGGCAGCCTTGGGGCCGAAGGCGAACTGGTGCAGCTCCTCGGTCAGGCTCACCAGGTTGCCCCCGTCGTAGAGGACCGTGCCGGTGACCAGGACGAAGGGATGCTCCGGGTCGGCGGGCACGGCTCGCTGGCGGGCCGGGGCGAAGGCCAGCTTGGGCCGGGCCAGGCTGGCGTCCCACTGCCGCCCTTGGTCCCCCAGGGCGTCCCAGTCCAGCCCCTGGTAGATGGCCGCGGCCTTGCTGATCTCCGCGGTGATGCCCCGCTCGTCCGCGAAGGGCCAGTCCACGTCCAGGTGCATGGCCAGGTGATCCAGGATCATCCAGTCCGGCGCGGCCTTGGTGTGGGGATCGCTCACTGCCTTAGGCGCCCGCTGCACCCGGCGCTCCAGGTTGGTGAAGGTGCCCTCCTGCTCCGCCCAGCTCAGTGCAGGAAGCACGACGTGGGCCCGGCGGGCCGTCTCGGTCAGGAAGAGGTCCTGGACCACCAGGAGCTCCAGCTTCTCCAGGTTCGCCGCCCAGCCCGGCCGCTCGGACGCGGGGTCCGCGCCCATGACGTAGAGGGCCCGGATGCCATCCCCGGCCTGGGCCAGCATCTGGCTGTAGGTCAGGCCCGGCTCCGTGGGTAGCTTGCACTGCCAGAGGGCCTCCAGACGCTGCACGGCCTGGGCGTCCTCCAGGGAGACGTGGCCGGGCAGGCGATCCGGCAGCAGGCCCACGTCCCGGCAGCCCTGGCTGTTGGCCTCCAGCCCCAGGTAGGCCAGGCCGTCGGCGTGACCGGTGAGCAGGGCCAGGTTGACCAGCGCCTGGCGCACGTCCGGGCCCTGTTTGCCTCGGGCCACCATGGGGCCGTAGAGGATGAGGGCGTTCTCGCTTTCCGCCAGGAGCCGGGCCGCCTCCTTCACCGCGGCGGGTTCCACCCGGCAGAGGTCGGCCATCATGGCGTCGTCCGCGTCGGCCACCCACTCCCGCAGCTTCTCCACGCCCGCCTGGGCCTGGCGAGGCAGGGCGCCGCCCCTGTCCAGGACGGCTTTGGCCAGCCCGTTGAGCAGGGCCACCTCCGTGCCCGGCTCATAGCCCAGGTAGGGGCCCTGGTAGCGGGTCAGATCGATGCGCCGGGGGTGGGCGATGATGAGCTTCATCCCGGCCCGGCGCACGGCCCGCTTCAGGTGAACATCCAGAAGAGGCAGCTCCTCGCTGGGGTCCACGCCGAAGAGGAGGACCGTGTCCACCTTGGGGTCCGGGCCGTACTGGGGCTTCATCACATCGGCCAGGGCAGGCAGGCCCGTGGGCAGGGCGGCCACGTCGCCCCCGTCCCGGTGATCCACGTTGTTGGTGCCGATGATGCCCCGGAAGAGGCGCTGCAGGGCGTAGTTGCTCTCGTTGGAGAGCTTGGGGCTGCCGATGGCGCCCACGGCCTGGGGGCCGGCCTCCCGGGTGATGCGCTGCAGGGCCTCGGCCACGAACTCCAGGGCCTCCCGCCAGGGGACGGGGACCAGCTCGCCGTTCTTGCGCAGGAGGGGCTCCCGCAGGCGCTCCGGGTGGTTGACCCAGGCGTGGGCGAAGCGTCCCTTGTCGCAGAGCCACTGGTCGTTGACC
>WGCB01000817.1 GCA_015494005.1 Caldilineaceae bacterium | reverse complement strand
CCATATAATAGCGTAGAATCGATACGATATTAACTGGACGATTTGCTCTTTGCTATCCGTGGTTTCCCTGGAAGTTCCGCCATTCTAAGGATAACCGACCCATGTCTGAAAAGAGGCCGTCCGTGGACACTCTCCTGAAACCTGTCGTTGCTGCCGATCTGGTCACAACCTTGGATATAGATGATCTGCGCCGGGTGGTCCAGGGACAACAACGCGTCCTGCAATTCGTCCTGGAGGCTCGGCAGTTCCAGACCAAGACCGAGCTCTTGGTGGCGGCCAGCCGGCTGGCCGTCGAGCTGACCGACGCGGATGCCGGGCTCCTCTACTTTCGCACCAAGGCGGATCCCCAATCCCGGCGCATCGGCGAGACGATCCGCTACCGGCGGGCCTACCGGATCAGCCGGTCGTTCCAGGAGGGCGTCCCCCCGGCCGTGACGTCCCTCACCCCGGTCTACTCGAACGAGGTGGGGCGTTACACCCAGATCACCTTGCTGGAGGACGGGCGGCGGCTGCTCGTTCCCATCGAGGAGCGGCAGAAACTCCTGGCGGTGCTGGACCTCTACGCGGACGACCAGCGGCCGTTCCGGAACATGCATGTTTCCCTTGCCGCCCAGATCGTGGCCCAGTTGGGGGGGCTGCTGCAGAACCAGCGCACCTCAGCGACCCGGGTGGCCCTCCTGAACCTGGCCCAGGCCTTCGCCGCCGAGCTGGACCTGACCACTCTTCTGGAACAGGTCGCCCAGGCCGCCGCGGAGATCGCCACGGCCCAATCCGGCTCCATCCTGCTCATCCAGCCCAAGGGAGACACGCTGCGGTTCGCTGCCACCTATGGGCTCTCCAGCTCGGATCGAGCGGTCATGCGAGGGTTCGTGGTCCCCCTCAAGGGCAGCATTGCCGGCACGGTGGTGGAGAGCGGTGAGCCTCTCATCAGCAACGACGTGGCCTCGGACCCCCGCTTCTTTTCCGGGGTCAGCAACACGGTGGAGCTGAAGACCCGATCCCTGCTGGCGGTTCCCCTGGTGGCTCGAGAGCGGATCATCGGCGTCCTGGAGGTGATCAACCAGAAGTACGATGATGGCTTCGATGAGGAGGATATCGCTGCCCTCAACATTTTCGCCACCCAGGCCGCCATCGCCATCGAGAATGCCCGGTTGATGGCCGACCGGGAGGCTCGCATGAGCGAGTTGATGAAGCTGGAACAACGCAAATCCCAGTTCATCGCCCTGGCCAGCCACGAGCTGCGCACACCCCTGAACATCGTCTCCGGCTATGCCACTCTCCTGCGCAGCAGCCTGGAGGCCATGGATCCCGCCCAGGTCGTCGAGGCCATGGACTGGCTGGAGCAGATCGAGCAGGGCGCAGTGCGGCTGACCAACATGGTCAACAACATCACCTCCATGCACAACTTGGAGACCGGCCGCACTCGGCTGCTGCTGGCCAAACAGGACGTGCGAGGGCTGATCCAAGAGGTGGTGGATGAGTACCGGGAGTGGAGCCGGGCCAAGGGCCTGGAGCTGCTCTACGAGCCAGCGGAGGAGCCCCTGGTGGCCATCTGTGACGCCATCGAGGCCAAGCGCATCCTGGGCAATATCGTGAACAACGCCGTCAAGTTCACGCCCGAGGGGGGACAGATTCGAATCACTGCCACCCTCCAGCCGGCCACCTCCGGGACCATGCCGCCCGGCGACCCAGAGCGGCAGGAGGTGCTCATCGGCGTCTCGGACACCGGGCCCGGCATCGCTCCTGAGCAGCTCAGCGCCGTGTTCGAGCGCTTCTCCCAGCTCAACAACCACCTCCAGCGCACCCAGGGAGGCATGGGCTTGGGGCTTCCCCTGGCCAAGGCCCTGGTGGAGAAGCATGGCGGGCGCCTCTGGGCCGAGAACAATCCTGATGTGGGGATGACCTTCTACTTCACCCTCCCTGCTCCCCGGTCCATCCCTCAGGGAGATGGCGAGGACGCCTGATCCACGCCACCAACGCAAGCTCGCTTCTTTCCGACCGGTGCCCCGGCGCCGGTCGTTTTCGTTGCCCCAGCGCTGGCCTAGTGCCTTGTCACGCCTGAAATGATGGGTAAGTTTGTAGTAACGGCTTTAGCCGTGCTGCCGCTGAAGCGGCTACTACAAACCCATCAAAATACGCTTGGCAAGACACTAGGAGACCGGATCCCCGATCCGGGACACCTCCAGCTGACGCAGCTCGATGAGCTGGTCCCGCAGAGCGGCGGCCCGCTCGAACTCCAGCTGCTTGGCCGCCTCCTTCATCTCCTTCTCGATGCTGCGGATGAGGCGGGCCAGCTCGTCCTTGGGCAGGTTGGCCGGATCCAGGGCGTGGGCCTCTTCGTCCTCCGCCACGTGGTATTCGGCCCGGGACTCGGCCAGCACCTGCACTCGGTCGGTCAGGTCCCGGATCTCCTTGACGATGGAGCGGGGTTCGATGCCATGGGCCCGGTTGTGGGCCTCCTGGATGGCGCGCCGCCGGTTGGTTTCCCCCATGGCCGCCCGCATAGAGTCGGTGATCCGGTCCGCGTAGAGGATGGCCTTGCCCTCCACGTGCCGAGCCGCCCGGCCGATGGTCTGGATCAGGGCGCTCTCGCTGCGCAGGAACCCCTCCTTGTCCGCGTCCAAGATGGCCACCAGGGACACTTCGGGCAGATCCAGCCCCTCTCGCAGCAGGTTGATGCCCACCACCACGTCGTAGACCCCCAGGCGCAGGTCTCGCAGGATCTCCACCCGCTCGATGGTGTCGATCTCGCTGTGGAGGTAGTGGACCCGAACGCCCATCTCGGCCAGGTACTCGGCCAGATCCTCGGCCATGCGCTTGGTCAAGGTGGTGATCAGGGCCCGCTGCCCCTTGGCCACCCGCTGCTTCACCTCCCGGAGCAGATCGTCGATCTGGCCCTCTGTCGGCCGCACCTCCACCACCGGGTCCAGGAGGCCTGTGGGCCGGATCACCTGCTCCACCGTCTGCTGGCTGTGCTCTTTTTCGTAGGGCCCCGGCGTGGCGCTGACGTAGATGGCCTGGTGCACCAGCTCCTCGAACTCGTCGAAGGTGAGGGGGCGGTTGTCCAGAGCGCTGGGCAGGCGGAAGCCGTGCTCCACCAGCACCTGTTTCCGAGAGCGGTCCCCCGCGTACATGCCCCGGATCTGGGGGATGGTCATGTGGCTCTCGTCGATGATGGTCAGGAAATCCGGCGGGAAGTAGTCCAGCAGGGTCCAGGGCCGGCTGCCCGGGGGACGGCGAGCCAGGTGACGGCTGTAGTTCTCCACCCCGTTGCAGTAGCCGATCTCCCGCAGCATCTCCAGATCGTAGCGGGTGCGCTGCTCGATGCGCTGGGCCTCCAGGAGCTTGCCCTGGGCCTTGAAGAGGGCCAGCTGTTCCTCCAGCTCCTTTTCGATGTCCGCGATGGCCTCCTCCAGCTGCTCCTGGGGGGTGATGAAGTGCCGGGCCGGGAAGATCTCCACCTCCCCGTGATCGGCCAGGATCTCCCCGGTCAGGACGTCGATCTCGCTGATGCGCTCCACCTCGTCGCCCCAAAAGCTGATCCGGTAGGCGAATTCACTGTAGGCTGGCTGCACCTCCAGCACATCGCCTCGCACCCGGAACTTGCCCCGCTGCAGGGTGGAGTCGTTGCGCTCGTAGTAGATGTCCACTAGATGGCGCAGCACCTGATTGCGCCGCACCATCTCCCCCACCCGCAGCTGCAGCACCACCTGGCCGTAGTCCTGGGGGCTGCCCAGGCCGTAGATGCAGGAGACCGAGGCCACGATCACCACGTCCTGGCGGCTGAAGAGGGCCTGGGTGGCGGCCAGGCGCAGCCGGTCGATCTCCTCGTTGATCTTGGCGTCCTTCTCGATGAAGACGTCCGACTTGGGGATGTAGGCCTCGGGCTGGTAGTAGTCGTAGTAGCTGACGAAATACTCCACCGCGTTGTCGGGCAGGAAGGCCCGCATCTCGCTGTAGAGCTGAGCGGCCAGGGTCTTGTTGTGGGCGATGATCAGGGTGGGCTTCTGCACCGCCTCGATGACCTTGGCCATGGTGTAGGTTTTGCCCGAACCCGTCACCCCCAGGAGCACCTGGTGACGGAGATTGCGCTGGATGCCCTGGACCAGTTTCTCGATGGCCTGGGGCTGATCCCCAGTGGGATCGAATTCGCTGACGACTCGAAAAGGTGGCATGGTTCCTCGGTGACGGGGCGGTGTCCCCAAGGCCACTCGCACCCGAACAAAAGTTCTTTCACGTGTCCTCAGTATACCGTCTCGAGGCCGATTTGTCCAACCGGAGCGGCGAAAACCAGGGGCGGTTTCGGCCCGTCAGCTCCCACACGACGCTCATCCCGGCCCCACCTTTGCCCTCCGGTGAGCCGTGGCATCCAGGGAACTCTCGAGGAGCTGGGATGCGTTGAGTCCGTGTCGGAGGATGCGGGCCACGAAGCGGCCACGGCCATCCGTGACCGGGCAACGGCAAAACGGCCCTGGCCTCCAGTTGACGCTACAAGAAGCCCAGGGGTACAATGCAGCCCACCGGATGCCGCAATCCAATCCATCCCCCACGCTCTTGAGACAGCCGACCGTGACCAGCCATCGCCCGCCCTCCACGCCTACCCATCAGGCCAGAACCCCCTCCCACAGCCGCTCGCGCCGCCTGCTCTGGCTCCTTCCCTTGGCACTCTTCGCCTGGGCCCTATGGAGCGGGCCGGTGACCCCCGTCATCCTGGCCCAGGCCAGCACGCCGTCGGC
>WGCB01000816.1 GCA_015494005.1 Caldilineaceae bacterium | reverse complement strand
GTTCGGGGGAGGAGCGGTGGGTCACCGCCTGGGATGAGCGCTGGGCGAGGGCCCTGCCGCACCCAGCTCTGCGGCCCTCACCTGTGGCACTCGCCTGTGGCACTCAAAGGACGTTGGCGAAATCTTGCTGGAAGCCCTGGACGTGCTGGCGCATGATGGCCGCGGCTCGGGCTCCGTCCTGGGCCTTCACCGCATCCAGGATGGCCCGGTGCTCTCGGATGGCCTCCTCCAGGCGGCTCACTTTGTGCAGGGAGACGTACCAGAGGCGGAGGACGTGGGAGTAGAGCTGGGCCAGAGTGGCGGCCAGGAACTCGTTGTGGGCGGCTTCGGCCAGGAGGAGGTGGGCCTGGTGGTCCAGCTCGATGAGCCACTGGTGAGCCGGGCCGTCCTCGGCCCTGGGGACCTCTATGTTCGCCAGGAGTTCCTCCATGGCCTGGATCTGTTCGGGGGTGGCCCGCTCCGCGGCCAGCCGGGCGGCCAGAGCCTCCAGCTCCACCCGGATCTCGAAGATCTTCTGCAGGTCGCTCATGTTCAGGTCCGCGACCAGGGTCCCTCGCCGGGGCAGGATCACCACCAGGTTCTCCAGGGCCAGGCGGCGCAGGGCCTGGCGAATGGGAGTCAGGCCGATGCCCAGCTCCTGGGCCAGGCCGGACTCGTCGATCACCGAGGCCGGGGGCAGCTCCAGGCGCACGATCTTGTCCCGGATCTTGCGGTAGGCGATGGCGCTCAGGGACTCGTTGCTGTTCCGGCGTCGAGTGGATGCGGAGAGCATGGATGTCTGCATGGGTGCGTCACCTCTGGGCGTGGAGGGATTCGTTGCCACCGGCGGGGTCTGCGTTGGGAAACCCGCCCTGTGCAATCTCAGCCTGTGCAATCTGGCCTGTGAAATTTCAGTTTGACATTTCAGCAGTGGTTGATAGAATAGCTCAAGAGCTCCGGCAAGTCAACTCAAATTGATGGCCTCCGGCAGGGGATTTCCAACCTGTTTGACGCTCGCGATCCGGCCATGCTATAATGCACGGGCTTTCCGCATCTTCCTGCTGCGGTTTGTTCTTCTACTCGTCCCCCAGCGATTGACCCAATCCTCTTCATCACCGATACCATCGTTGCCTGTCGGGTCAGCTTTCCTTTGCAGTCCGAATCCCGATGTGGGCGCGCCTTCGGTGCGTCTGTCCTTGCCCTTCGTTTCTTTCCCACCCCTTGCTTAGAAAAAAGGAGAACCCGGATCTATGAAAGATCAGCGCACCGGTAAACGATTGCACCCAGCCATCCTGGATGCCCAGAGCGCACTGCGCCAGGGCCGGATCAGCCGTCGTGAGTTCATGCGTTTCGCCACCCTGTTGGGCGCATCCGTGGCCACGGCCACGGCCCTGGCCGCCTGCGGACCCGCAGCCCCCACGGAGGCTCCCACCGAAGCCCCCACCGAGGGAGCGGCCCCCGAGACATCCACACCCGCGGGGTCGGTCGGCGGCATCAAGCGGGGCGGCACCCTGCGCAAGGCCATGCAGCTCCAGCGCATCGACCACCCCGCCCGCATGTCCTGGGTGGAGGCGGCCAATGTGGTGCGCCAGGTGGCCGAGTACCTGACTGTCACCGGGCCGGACAACATCACCCGCCCCTACCTGCTGGAGAGCTGGGAGGCCAGCGACGATGTCCAGACCTGGACCCTGAACCTGCGCAAAGGGATCACCTTCAACAACGGCGACGAGCTCACCGCGGACGATGTGATCTTCACCTTCAGCCAGTGGCTGGACGAGGATGTGGGCTCCTCCATGCTGGGGCTCATCTCCTACTGGGGAGGCATCGAGAACGTGGAGAAGGTGGACGATTACACCATCCGCCTGCACCTGGAATCGCCCAACATCGCCGTGCCCGAGCACCTCTTCCACTACCCCGCGGTGATCCTGCACCGGGACTTCGAGGGGGATTTCATCAAGCAGCCGGTAGGCACGGGCGCCTTCACCCTGGCCGAGTACGCGGAGGGGGAGCGGGCCGTGCTCAAGCGGCGGGAGGACTACTGGCGCATGGGCGAGGATGGCCAGCCCCTGCCCTACCTGGATGAGATCATCTATGTGGCCATCGACAAGGACGCCGCGGTGGCCGCCATCCAATCCGGCCAGATCGACAGCATCTACCAGCCTCGTCCCAGCGACTGGCTGGCCCTGAAGGACATCCCAGGCATCGCGGTCCACTCGGCCAGCACGGCCCAGTGCTTCCTGGTGCGGGTGCGGGTGGACCTGGAGCCCTGGGACGACAACCGGGTGCGCACGGCCCTGAAGAAATGCCAGGACCGGGAGAAGATCCTGCAGCTCTCCTACTTCGGCGAGGGGGACCTCTCCATCGACGCCCACGTGGCCCCGGTCCATCCCGAATACTGCGAGCAGCCCATCCCGCCCTACGATCCCGAGGGAGCCCGGGCGCTCCTGGAGGAATACGCGGCGGAGAAGGGCATCGAACTGCCCCTGAAGGTGACCCTGGCCACCAAGAACGACGAGGCAGAGCCGGAGATCGCCCAGGCCCTGAAGGAGCTGGCCGAGCCGGCCGGCTTCGACATCGCCCTGGACATCACCGAGCCCAACGGCTACTGGGATCGCTGGACCGAGGTGGACCTGGGCATCACCGCCTGGACCCACCGGCCCCTGGGCATCATGGTCCTGCCCCTGGCCTACATCGCGGACGAGGAGGGCAACCCCGTCCCCTGGAACGAGACCCGCTGGGTGGACGAGGAGTTCACCACACTCCTGCGCAAGGCCGAGCGCACCCTGGACGTGGAGGCTCGCCGGGAGATCATGTGCGACCTGGAGACCATCATGCAGGAGCGGGGGCCCATCGGCAACAGCTACTGGAAGAAAGTCTGGAACATCACCCGGGAAGAGTTCAAGAACGTGGTGGCCCATCCCACCAGCTACGATCTGCTCTACGAGGTCTGGAAAGACGCCTAGCCCATGGCCCGATTCATCTTCCGCAGTGTCATCTCCACCATTGTCACCATGTTCCTGGTCTCCCTGGCCCTCTTCCTGCTGGTGGAGGTGGGCAGCGGCGACATCACCGTGAAGATCCTGGGGGTCTTCGCCACGCCGGAGCAGCGGGCCTCCTACCGAGCTCAGCTGGGCCTGGACCAGCCCTGGTACATCCGCTACCTGGACTGGCTGGTGGGCAACGACTGGCGGGTCCGCTCTCGGATCGGGCATCCCCTGGTGGCCGTGCCCAATCCCCAGACCAAGGAGCTGGAGTGGTGGGCCCAGGTGGATGGTCAGCTGGTGCGCTGGGAGATGCGGGAGGGCCACCTCTTCGCCCTGGTGCGCCAGCCGGACGGCTCGGTCCTGGAGCAGCCTGCGGACGATCAGTGGCAGCAGACCCCGGAGGGCAAAGAGATCTTCTGGGGAGTGAACACCAAGAACAGCGCGGTGAAGTGGGTGCGAGGTGAGGGCGAGGAGGTCTACGTCCTCACCTCCGCCGGCATGCGCAAGGAAGGGGACGGCCCCCAGCAGTACATCCCCCTGCGCAAGGGGCTGCTCCGGGGCGATCCCGGCACCAGCCTGCAGACCGGCCGCCCGGTCTCCGTCACCCTCTTCCCCCGGGTGCGGAACACGGCCATCCTGGCCGGGATGGCCTTCGTGGTGGTCATGCCCCTGGCCCTGATCCTGGGCATCATCGCGGGGATCAACGAGGGCCGCCTGGTGGACCGGGCTATCTCCGTGAGCAGCCTGGCTCTCACCGCCACCCCGGAGTTCGTCACCGGCGTCTTCCTCATCCTCATCTTCGGCATCTGGCTGAAGATCGTGCCCGCGGTCTCCGTCTTCCTCAGCGACCGGGCCATCTTCGAGAATCCTCAGCTGCTGATCTTGCCCATCCTCACCCTGACCGCGGTGGAGCTGGGCTACATCGTGCGCATGACCCGGGCCAGCATGGTGGAGGTGATGAACGCGCCCTACATCCGCACGGCCATCCTCAAGGGGCTGCCCTACTGGCAGGTGGTGCTGCGCCACGCGGTGCGCAACGCCCTCATGGCCCCCATCACGGTGATCATGCTGCACGTGAACTGGCTGGTGGGGGGCATCGTGGTGGTGGAGGCGGTCTTCGGCTTCCCGGGCCTGGGCAGCTACATCTTCGACTCGGCCATCTTCGGGGACTTCAACGCCATCGAGGCTGCGGCCATGCTCCTGGTGAGCATCGCGGTCTTCACCCGGCTGGTGGGGGATCTGCTCTACACCTTCCTCAACCCCCGGATCCGCTACTCGTGAGGAGGGCTTCCCTGTGACCACCGCGCCGCAGACCATCGGCTCCCGGGCTCGTCCCAATCCCCTGGCCAAGCTCTGGGGCAGCCTTTCCCTGGTCTTCGAGTCCCGGATCGGCACCATCGGCTTCTTCATGGTGGCCTTCTGGTTCGCCCTGGCCCTCATCTCCATCGTCTGGACACCCTACGACCCCAACGCCAGCCTCTTTGGCCAGAACCTGCCCCCCAACGCGGAGAACTGGCTGGGCACGGACCACCTGGGCCGGGATCTCCTCTCCCGCCTCATGCAGGGGACCCAGGTGATCCTGGTGAAGACCCGCCTGCCCAACGGCTGGGTCATCCCCATCGGCGTGGCCCTGTGGGGTGTCCTGGGCTCCCTGACCCTGGGCACCCTCCTGGGGCTGAACGCGGGCTACCGAGGCGGCTGGACGGACCAGATCATCATGCAGATCCAGGACGCGCTCATCGCCTTCCCCCGCATCGTCCTCTACCTGGTGGTCATCGCGGCCATGGGCCAGGGGGATCTGGTGGTCATCCTGGCTATCACCCTGACCGGCGCGCCGGGGGTGGCCCGCCTGGCCCGCAGCCTGGCCCTGGACATCAAGACCCGGGACTACATCCGGGCCGCGGAGACCCGGGGCGAGTCCCCCTGGTACATCATGTTCGTGGAGATCCTGCCCAACGCCCGGGGCCCCCTCATCGTGGACGCCATGCTGCGGGTGGGCTACGCCATCTTCGCCATCGGCACCCTGGGCTTCCTGGGCATCGGCCTGCCCCCGCCGGACCCGGACTGGGGCAACATGGTCAACGAGGCCCGGCGCTTCATCTACACCAACCCCCTGGCCGTGCTCTGGCCCTCCCTGGCCATCGCCACCCTGGTCATCGGCCTCAACCTCTTCGCGGACGGCCTGCGGGAGGAGACGACCCGGTATCAGAAGTGAGGAGTTGGGAGCTGGAAGAGAGGATTTGGCTGGCTTCCGCAGGGACAGGGCTTGCCCTGTCCGCCGCGTCGCCCCCGAAAATCAGGGACGCGCCCGTCCCAATCAACGAATGAACCAATCAACCAGCATTTCCTAAACCGACCCACCCCCAATGACCCAAGCATCCAATCCACCAATGCCCCAATCGCCCGTCCTGGCAATCGAAGACCTGGCCATCACCTACCGCATCCGCGGCGGGGAGATCGACGCGGTCACGGATGTCTCGTTCCAGATCCAACGGGGGGAGAGCTTCGGCGTGGTGGGGGAGTCCGGCTGTGGGAAGAGCACCGTGGCCTGGTCCGTGGTGGGTTTCCTGGGGGCCAACGGCTACGTGAAACGGGGCAGCATCCAGTTCCTGGGCCAGGAGCTGGTGGGCCGGCGCCCGGACGAGCTGCGGAAGCTGCGGGGCAACCAGATCGCCATGGTCTACCAGGACCCCATGCAGGCCCTGAACCCCTCGGTGCGCCTGGGCCAGCAGCTCAAGGAGGTGCTCACCGTCCACCAGAAGGTGAGCGACCAGGAGGCGGAGGAGCGCTGCCTGGCCATGCTGAAGCGGGTCCACATGCCGGATCCAGCGGACGTCATGGGCCGCTACCCCCACCAGATCTCCGGCGGCCAGCAGCAGCGGGTGGTCATCGCCATGGCTCTGCTCAACAACCCGGCCCTCCTCATCATGGACGAGCCCACCACCGCCCTGGACGTGACCGTGGAGGCCGCGGTCCTGGACCTGATCGACGAGCTGCGCCAGGAGTTCAACACGGCCATCATGTACATCAGCCACAACCTGGGCGTGGTGGCCCGGGTCTGCAACCGGGTGGGGGTGATGTACGCGGGGGAGATGGTGGAGGTGGCGCCGGTGGAGGCCATCTTCCAGGACCCCCGTCACCCCTACACCCAGGGGCTGATCCGCTGCGTGCCCCGCCTGGGCGCGGACAAGGCCAGCAGCGTCCTCTACCCCATCCCGGGCCGGGTGCCCCCGCCGGACCAGCGGCCCACCGGCTGCCTTTTCCACCCCCGCTGCGACTACGCCCAGGCCCGCTGCCAGGAGGAGCGACCGTTCCTGCGCCTCTTCGCGGAGGATCACCGGGTGCGCTGCCACTTCGCAGAGGAGATCGACATGGCCAGCTGGCAGCCCCCGGAGGAGGTCCAGGCGGCCATCCAGGCTCACGCCGGGGCCCCGAATGGAGCCCAGGGCTCCCCAAGCTCCCCGGGCGAGGAGATCATCCTGGAGGTGGAGGGGCTGCGCAAGTACTACGTGGCCCAGGGCAACAGCCTGCGGGACGTGCTGGGCCTGGCCCCCAAGCGGTTCGTGCGGGCGGTGGATGGCGTGGGTTTCCAGGTGCCCCGGCGCACCACCCTGGGCATCGTGGGGGAGTCCGGCTGCGGCAAGAGCACCCTGGTGAAGACCCTCATCGGCCTGGAGGGCGCCACCGACGGCCGGGCCGAGTTCCTGGGCTTCGACCTGACCGTGGACCTCTCCAAGCGGCCGGAGAGGCTGATCCAGGAGCTGCAGATGGTCTTCCAGAACCCGGACTCCACCATGAACCCCTCCTACACCGTGGGCCAGCAGATCGCCCGCCCCTTGATCCGCTTCCAAACCGTGCCCCGGGAACAGGTCCAGGACGAGGTGATCCGCCTGCTGGAGGCGGTGCGCCTGGATGCCAGCTACCTGGATCGCCTGCCCCGGCAGCTCAGCGGCGGGGAGAAACAGCGGGTGGGCATCGCCCGGGCCCTGGCCAGCCGGCCGGACCTGGTCCTCTGTGACGAGCCGGTGAGCGCCCTGGACGTCTCCGTGCAGGCCGCGGTGCTCAACCTGCTCCTGGCCATCCAGAAGGAGCACGGCACCACCATGCTCTTCATCGCCCACGACCTGAGCGTGGTGCGTTTCTTCTCCGACCACGTGGCGGTCATGTACCTGGGCCAGGTTATGGAGTTCGGCCCCGCGGACGCCATCTACGCCCCGCCCTATCACCCCTACACCGAGGCCCTCCTCTCCGCGGTGCCCATCCCGGATCCAGGGGCCAGGCAGCGGCGCATCCGCCTGGAGGGTTCCGTGCCCAGCGCCCTGGATCCGCCCAGCGGCTGCCGCTTCCACACCCGCTGCCCCCGCCGCCACCTCCTGCCGGACAACGGGGCCATCTGCGCGGCGGAAGTTCCCCCCTGGCGGGACGTGGGCGACGGTCACCGCATCTTCTGTCACCTCTCCCTGGAGACCCTGCGCAGCCTGGAGCCGGTCATCCAGCGCTGAGGAGCCGGCCCGGGATCACGGCTCCTGGGCCGCCAGCACCTCCACCTGGGCCCGCCCGTTGGTCAGCTCCGCCACCGCCTCCCGGAAGCCTTCTAGCCGCTCCTGGGGCAGAAGCAGCCGGTAGGTGGCGGCGGCCCCGAACTCCTGCGCCAGCACCTCCGCCTCGTACTCCGGCAGCAGGCGTTGGAAAGGCGTGACGCTGGCGTAGTCCAGGGTCATCTGCACCTGGACCCGGGCCACCTTTTCGGTCAGGGGCAGCCCCTCCAGGGCCCGCTGCACCCCGCTGCTGTAGGCCCGGACCAGCCCCCCTTTGCCCAGCTTGGTCCCGCCGAAGTAGCGGGTGACCACGGCCACGATGTCCCCCACGCCGCTGTGCAGGAGCACGGTGAGCATGGGGCGGCCGGCGGTGCCGTGGGGCTCGCCGTCGTCGCTCAGGCCCACCTGGCCCGTGGAGCCCGGCGGCCCCACCACGTAGGCCCAGCAGTTGTGGGTGGCGTCGGGGAACTCCTGGCGCACGGAGTCGATGAAGGCCCGGGCCTCCTCCACGGTGCCGGCCGGGCCCACCGTGGTGATGAAGCGGCTGCGGCGGATCTCCTCCTCCACCCGGTGGCGGCCGGCGGGGATGGGGTAGCGCTGGGATGGGGTCATGGACGGCTCCTCTCTGGCCGGGGCGAGCCCGGTGACGGGTCGACTGGCCTCCATGATAGCCAAAGCGGCCCTGCTGTCCAATTTCAGGAGCGATGGCCACGGGCCACCCAGACCAATTCCCACCGCAAGTTGATTTTCACCCAAGTCAATTCAGAGGAGGCGCTATGCCCTGGATTCGCCTGATCCCCATGGAAGAGGCCACGGGGCTGCTCAAGCGAGAGCTGGAGAAGGCTGTGAGGCGGGCCGGACGCATCTGGCAGATCGTCCACGTCATGAGCCAGAATCCCCGGGTGCTGAAGACCAGCATGGAGCTCTACGGGGCCATCATGCACGGACGCTCGCCCCTGAGCCGGGTGCAGCGGGAGCTCCTGGCCACGGTGGTGGCTTGGGAGCTGGGCTGCGCCTACTGAACCCAGGCCCATGCCCACGACCTCCGTGCCGAGGTCGCCGAGCTCTTCCCCACGCCAGAGGAGGCGGATGCTTTCGTCCACCAGGTGGCCCGAAACTGGCGGGAGGCGCCCCTTTCCGCCCTGGACCGGGCCCTGTGCGAGCACGCGGCCAAGCTGACCCTGCGGATGACCGACGTGGGGCCCCAGGACCTGGACCGTCTGCGGGCCCTGGGCCTGGACGACCGGGCCATCCACGACGCCACCCAGGTCATCGCCTACTTCAACTACATCACCCGGGTGGCCGAGGGGCTGGGCCTGGAGCCGGAGCCGTTCATCCAGCCGCCCTGGGGAAGCCAGGAGCAGATGACCGGGTGACAAGGTGGCCGAATGGCCGAAGCGAACCTCGTTGTCATCGAAGCAAGCAAAAAGGCCCTGGGATTCCAGGACCTTTTTTGCGTTCAGAGGCTTTTTACGTTCAGGGCCTTCCACGCGGAGCCGAAGCCCGGGAGCCGCTGTCACCAACCCCCAACTTCCAGCTTCCAACTTCCAGCTTCCAACTCCCAACTCCCAACTCCCCTAGTAAGCATGCTTCAACGCCCGGCGCAGATCCCGCTCCGCCTCCCGTTTGGCGATGGTCTGGCGCTTGTCGAACTTCTGCTTGCCCCGCACCAGGGCGATCTCCACCTTGGCCCGGCCCGCCTCGTTGATGTACATGCGCAGGGGCACGATGGTCCAACCCCGTTGCGTGGCCTGCCCGTGCAGGTGATCGATCTCCCGGCGATGCAGGAGCAGCTTCCGGGGCCGGGTTTCCTGGTGATTGGCCCGGTTGCCGTGCTCGTAGGGGGCGATGTGCACGTTCATCAGCCAGGCCTCCCCGTCCTTGATCAGCACGAAGCCGTCCTGCAGGCTCACCTTGCCCTGGCGCACCGACTTGATCTCCGTGCCCGTCAGGGCGATGCCCGCCTCGAAGGTCTCCTCGATGAAGTATTCGTGCCGGGCTTTGCGGTTGGTGGCCACCGTCCGAGGACCCCGGCGCACCTCCTCTTTGCCCTTCTTGCCCTTCCTGCGCTTCTTGCCCATGGTCCCCTACTGTCCGCTCTGCAGCAGCTCGATGGCCCGCTCCAGCTGGGGATCCCGCTCCTGCTGCACGTCCTCCTCCGTCAGCTCCACCTGGATGTCCGGCTCCAGGCCGGTGCCGTCGATGGAGCGGCCGTTGGGGGTGAACCACTTGGCCACGGTCACCCGCAGGAGGCTGCCGTCGCTCAGGCGGTGGGGGAGCTGCACGCTGCCCTTGCCGAAGGTGACGGTGCCCACCAACACGGCCCGTCCGTGGTCCTGGAGGGCGCCGGCCACGATCTCGCTGGCGCTGGCCGTGCCCTCGTTGACCAGCACCACGATGGGCAGATCCTCTGGCACCGCGGGGCTGCCCTCGGTGCGGTAGACCTGCTCCGTGCCGTCGCTGAAACGCTCGATGAGCACCACCTTGTCCTCCAGGAAGATGCTGCTCACGGAGACCGCCTCCCGGAGCAGCCCGCCCGGGTTGCCCCGCAGGTCCAGGATGAGGCCCCGGGGATCCTGGTCCAGGGCGTCGTTCACCGCCTGGCGCAGGGAGCGCCCCGCGTTCTCCGAGAAGCGGCTGAGGCGGATGTGGGCGATGTCCTGGTTCTCCCCCACCTGGTCCGAGAAGACCAGGGGGATCTGGATCACATCCCGGACCACCTCCACGTCGAAGGGCTCCGAGCTCTCCCCTGGGCGCAGGATGGTCAGCACCACCTTGGTGCCCTTGGGCCCCTTGATCTTGGTGATGGCCTCGGTCAGGCCGCTCATCTCCGAGACGGGTTCGCCGTCGATCTTGATGATCAGATCCCCCCGACGCAGGCCCGCGTTCCAGGCGGGCTGGTTCTCGAAGGGCTCCACGATGCGCACGGCTTTCAGCTCCTCATCCCACTCCACCGTGGCCCCGATGCCCTCGAAGGTGCCCTCCATGCTCTCCATGAAGCTCTGGGCCTCGTCTGGGGTGAGGAAGCTGGTGTTGGGATCGTTCAGTAGATCCAGGACCCCGCGGATGGCCCCGTAGGTCATGTCCTTGCTGTCGGGCAGGGGGCCGAAGAACTCCTGCTCCACCAGATCGATGGCCTCCCAGAAGATGCGGAAATCCTCCGGGTTGATGGCCTCCACCTTGCCTGGGACCGCGCCCTCCCGTGGGGGCACGGGGGCCGCCTGGCCGGTCAGTCGGGCCGCCAGGAAGCCGGCGCCCAGGCCCACCACGAAGACAGCCCCGCTCAGGACGAGGATCCCGAAGGCGATGAGCAGGATCCGGGCCATGAGATCCCGGTTGGCGAGGATCTGCTTGGGCGAGGAGGCGGGTTGTGGTTCTTGGGATGGCATGGCTGTTCCCGTTCGCTGTGGCTGTTCGTGAAAGGTTGGGCGGCAAGCTGGGGGCGGACTTGTCCCCGTCCTCAGCGTAGGCGGGCCGCGGTCTCAGCCGGGCTCTCCAGCTCCATCAGGGTGGCCAGGGCTCGGCTGAGGGGATCTTCTCCGCTGGCCACTGGCACGTCCGGCTCCAGGCCCACGCCGTCGATGGCCTGGTCCTTGGGGGTGAACCAGCGGGCGTTGGTCACGTGCAGGCTGCTCTTGTCCGGCAGCTCGTGGACCAGCTGCACGCTGCCCTTGCCGAAGGTGCGCTCCCCCACCAGCAGGGCCCGGCCTCGGTCCCGCAGGGCGCCGGCCACGATCTCGCTGGCGCTGGCCGAGCCCCCGTCCACCAGGACCACCAGGGGCGCGTCCGGGGCCAGGGGCATGCCCGTGGCGGTGAACTCCTGGCGGGTGCCGTCGGCCCGCTCCTCCACCAGGATGACGCCGTCGGACAGCCAGAGGCTGGCGATCTCGATGGCGGAGTTGACCAGGCCCCCCGGGTTGCCCCGCAGGTCCAGGACAAAGCGCTCCGCGCCCTCCGCCTGCAGCTCCTGGATGGCGGTGCGCATCTCCTCGGGGCTGCGCTTGCTGAAGAAGCTCTGCTTGATGTAGCCCACCTTGGCTGGCGCCGCTTCCTCCAGGATGCGCCACTCCACGCTGGGCGTCTCGATCTCCGCCCGGGTCACGCAGATGGTCAGCTCCTGGGGCCCGTCTTCCTGGGTCCGCTCCACCGTCAGGCACACCTCCGTGCCCACCGGGCCGTGGAGCAGGGCCAGCAGCGTGTCCATGTCCATCTCCGAGGTGACGGGCGTGTCGTCCACCAGGAGGATGCGGTCTCCGGCCTGGAGGCCGGCCTGGTCCGCGGGCTGGCCCCGCATGGGACGCAGGCGGAACTCCCCTTCCTCCTGGTCGATCCAGGCGCCGATGCCGCCGAAGCTGCCCTCCAGCTGGTCCCGTTCCAGCTCCCGGGGCTGGGGCTCCACGAAGACGGTGTAGGGGTCATTGTAGGCCGCGACCAGCCCCTGGATGGCTCGGTAGGTGCGCTGGGTCGGGTCCGGTGCAGGGCCGTAGAAGTCTCGCTCCAGGAGCTGCCAGACCCGGCGGTAGAGCTCCAGGTTCGGGATGTCCTCGTTGGTGGCCGTCTGGCTGCTGTCGGAGTTCAGCAGGGCCGGCTCCAAGGGCTCCAGGGAGGCCAGGGGGCCGATCCGCTGGCTGAGCCGCCCGGCCAGGAAGACGCCCACGAGAACGAGAAGTATGGCAAGGGTTTTGACCGTGGTCCAGAGAAGTGTGCGCACGTTGGGGATTGTACCATACGCATCCGCCAGGGAAAAGCAAGCCTGGGGCCCAAAAATGTATGGGAGTGAGAGGGAGAAAGGGTGAGCGGGTGAAAGGGTGAGAGGGTGAAGGGGTGAGAGGGTGAGCGGGTGAAGGTTCGCCAGGCTGGCTCAGCCCACCCGGATCGCTGCCACGGACTCCAGCACCACGTCCGCGTGGGGTGCCAAGGCCGCGGATGTGCCCGGCCCGGTGAGGACGGCGACCCGCAGGCCCACCTGGGCGGCCTGGCCCATGCGCATGTCCGTGACGGAATCCCCCACCATGGCCACCTGGTCCAGGGGCACCTGGAAGCGCTCCCCCAGGGCCTGCAGTGCATCCGGGGCGGGCTTGCTGGGGTAGGGGTCGTCGTGGGCGATGACCTGCTCCACCAGGGAGGCCACGCCCAGCTGGGCCAGGCTCTCCAAGGT
>WGCB01000815.1 GCA_015494005.1 Caldilineaceae bacterium | reverse complement strand
GGTGAGAACCGCTACGGCCACCCCACGGAGGAGGTTCTGGAGCGGTTGCAGGGGCAGTGGCTGCTCCGCAACGACCAGCACGGGCGGATCCATGTCTGGAGCGACGGGGCGCGGATGTGGGTGGAGACGGAGCGGGGCGATCCCTCACCGCCAAATGGGGTGGCTGTCCCAGGGCCGTGAGGGCAAGGAGAAGTTGGTGGCAAGGTGGGGGTCGACGGCTCAGGCGGAGGGCTGGGGCTTGTTCACCGGGGTTTTTTCAGGCTCGGATGCTTCCTGGGTCGATTGGGGTTCCACGTCGACTACAGTCTGTTCCTCGGCTTCTGGAATGGGCAGCACGAAGTAGAAGGCCGAGCCCTCCATGACCTCCGATTCCACCCAGATCTTGCCCCCGTGGGTCTCGACAATGTCCCGGGCCAGGGCCAGGCCCAGGCCGGTGCCGCCGAAGCGCCGAGTGGCAGAGCCGTCCACCTGGTAGAACTGGTCCCAGATGCGCTCCAGCTCCTCTGGAGGGATGCCGATGCCTTGGTCCTGGATGCAGACCTCCACCACCGGTTTCTCCTCCAGCATGGTGCGGCTCAGGTCCTCGGTGTAGACATGGAGCGTGTGCCGGGTCACCCGCAGCTGCACCCGGATGGTCCCCCCATCTGGGCTGAATTTCACCGCATTGCTCAACAGATTGTCGAAGACCTGGTTCATCTGCGGCCGATTGGCTAGCACCATGGGCAGATCCTCCGGGCTCTCGAAGACGAACTCCAGGGGTGGGTCCTCGGGGTTGCGCTGCCGCTGGGCCAGGATCTGGGCTTCCTGCATGCTGGCCCGGGCCACCTCGGCCAGATTCACCGGCGATTTCTCGATCTGGGCCGATTTGGCCATCTGCATGCCGATGATGCTGTTGACCTGGTTGATGACCGCTTTGGTGTGGTCGATGACGATCTGGAGCATCTCCTCCTGCTCCGGGGTCACTTCGCCCCCTTCGCCCACCTGGAGCAGCTCGGAGTAGCCCAGCACCGCGGTGAGGGGTGTGCGCAGCTCGTGGGAGATGTTGCGGATGAACTCGTCCTTCAGCCGGTCGGAACGGCGCAGCTCCAGGTAGGCCTGTTCCAGCTGGCTGGCCCGGGTGCGCAGGGTGGAGAAGAGGCGAATGGTCTCCAGAGTGACGCCGATCTGGTTGGCCAGGGTGGTCAGCACGTCGATATCGTGCTGGGGGTAGAAGTCATCCGGCTCCTTGCCGCCCAACAGCCAAATGCCCAGCAGCCGCTCGTCCACGCGGATGGGGATTACCAGGCGAATCCACTGCTGTTTGGGGTCCGGGTGAGGATCTGGGGGGATGTACTTTCCCGCATGCTCCAGTAGGCCCTCCAGCTCCTCGGGTGTCCACTCGGAAAGGTCCAGATCGATGCCGCGGGCATAGAGCAGAGACGGTGTCGGGTCGGTCATCTGCACCAGGGCGGACTGGCGGACCAGCAGGCTGGTCATCACCCGGTAGTTGATGAGCTGTCCCAGCTTTTCCCGATCCAGGGCCCGGGGCACCTCGTTGGCGAACATCTGCACCACTTCGCTGGGCTCATAGCTGTTGCCGTAGGCGATGAGGTTGACCAGGCGCCGGTAGGGTCCCCAGCTCGCCAGGGCCAGGATCAGGGAGACGATGGAGGCCAGGAGGGAAAAGGTGAGGGCGTTGGAGTCCAGCTGGATCCACCGGTTCATGGTCACGAAGATGAGCATGACGCCGGTGGCATAGAGGACCAGGAAGCTGTAGAAACTCAGCGCCCGGTTGGCCCGCATCTCCAACGCACCCAGTTTGTGCTTGTAGAGGGCATAGACGTAGAAGAAGGGGAGCAGGGCAATGGAGATGGTGGACAGCCAGGTGCGCAGTGCGGTAGGGCCGGTGGCGCCGGTCAAACGAGGGACCAACCAGAGGAGGATGCCAGGAGCGAAGCCGATCACGATACCGGCCAGCATAAGACTGGCCACGGCTCGCTCGCCGGAAGCTTTAGGACGGAGAACATGATAAAACAACAAGCCAAGGCTAGCGAGGATGCTACACAGCAATCCAGTATAGCGCACAGTCGTTGGCCATTTAAAAACAAACTGAAGTGCCAACATAAACAAAGTTACCGTATACAACAGCATGGTTGAATAGCGCCACCATTTTCGGTGTGAAAACGCTTGAACAACCAGCTTTGCATGTAAGTGGAAATACAGAGGTATCAATAACCAAGAGAGAATCGATGCAATAATTGAGGAGCCCAGAATACGGGAAAAACCAATGCTACCAAGCACTACCCACAATGCTGTCACATAGTTAAATGCAATTAGCAGATACCAACGCTCATCCTTGGGCCGGAAAAAAAGATAAACAATCGTGCCAGCTAGCCAAAAAGGTAAGAACAACAAAAAACCTGCTAATCGCAACAGTTGAATGCGCAAAGTCGGTCCAAGTATTGGCCAATTGACGTTTAGAGTTTGACCATTTCTCTGTACCACTAAAGGAACAACATCCCCAGGCTTAGTATCTTTGAAAGGAATATAGGTATAGTTATTCTTATAGGT
>WGCB01000814.1 GCA_015494005.1 Caldilineaceae bacterium | reverse complement strand
CTTCCTCGGGGACGTGGGGAAGGGGGTGGCGGCCTTGCTCCTGGCCCGGGCGCTGACCGGCGGCCATCCCTGGGCGGTAGCCCTGGCCGCGCCTGCGGTGGTGGCTGGCCACATCTGGCCAGTGCAGCTGGGTTTCCGAGGCGGGGAGGGTTTCGCCACGGCCCTGGGCGCCTTCACCGTCCTGGACCCAGCCATGACCGGCGCCATGACGGCCCTGGCCCTCACCCTGGCCGGCGTCACCCGCAAGCGCTCCCTGGCCGGGCTGGCGGCCCTCCTGGGTGCGCTGCTCTGGACCCTGGCCCTGGGCCGCCCCGTGAGCCAGCTGGTAGCCCTGTTCCTCACCGTGCCCATGATGCTCTGGGCCTTCCGCCGCCACCTGCGCAGGCTGCTCGGCCCCCTGCACGCATCTCTGTTCCAATTCAGGAGAGACGAATGAGCACACAGAAACCAGGCAAGAAGCGACCGAACTCGAAACCCGGACCGAAACCGGCCGTGGGGGAGATCATCCGCAAGCACCTGGCCCAGGACGACGCCCTGGGCTGGTTCGAGGAGCTCTACGCGGCCGCGGCAGGGGACCCCTGCTTCGTGCCCTGGGTGCATCTGCGTCCCCGGCAGCGGCTCCTCACCTGGATCGACCGGGCCCGTCCGGATGGCCGAGGCAAGCAGGCCCTGGTGGTGGGCTGCGGCCTGGGAGACGATGCGGAGGCAGTGGCCGCCCTGGGCTACCAGGTGACGGCCTTCGACATCAGTCCCACGGCCATTCGCTGGTGCCAGGAGCGCTTCCCCAATTCCCGGGTGCGCTACCAGGTGGCGGATCTCTTCCAGCCGCCCCCGGAGTGGCTCGGGGCCTTCCATCTGGTGGTGGAGGCCTACACCATCCAGGCCCTGCCCCCGCTGATCCGGGTGGACGTGACCCTGCGCATCGCCCGCTTCCTGGCGCCGGGCGGTCGGCTGGTCCTCATCGCCCAGGGGATCGATTCCGTGGAGGGGCGCACCGGTCCGCCCTGGCCCCTCACCCCGGAGGAGGTCCGCCTCTTCCAGCACTGCGGCCTGGAGGAGGTCTTCTTCCAGGCCCATCCCCAGGAGGATGGCGGCCGGTTGCTGCGTTTCCTGGCCGAGTTCCGCCGACCCGAAAACGGCTGAGCATGGATCCTGACACATTTCACCCGGACATCAACCCTCAACGCAACTTCCAGGAGAGAACCGTGAGCATGATCGTCATCAAGGTGGGTGGGGGCAAATCGTTGAACGTGGATGCGGTGGTGGCCGACGTGGCCCGGCTCTGGCAGGAGGGCCAGCGGCTGATCCTGGTCCATGGCGGCGCGGAGACCACCAACGAGGTGGCCGAGGCCCTGGGCCACCCGCCCCAGTTCGTCACCAGCGAGAGCGGCTACGTCAGCCGACGCACGGACCGGCGCACCCTGGAGATCTTCGAGATGGTCTACTGTGGCCTGCTCAACAAGATGTGGGTGGAGAAGTTCCAGCAGGCGGGGGTCAACGCGGTGGGGCTCAGCGGGCTGGACGGTCGCATCTTCCAGGGGCGGCGCAAGGAGAGGCTGCGGGTGCGGATCAACGGCCGGCGGCTGGTCCTGCGGGACGACTGGACGGGCACGGTGGAGCAGGTGAACACGGAGCTGCTGGGCCTGCTCCTGGACAGCGGCTACCTGCCCGTGCTCACTCCGCCCGGCGCGTCGGACAAGGGCGAGGCCATCAACGTGGACGGGGACCGGGCGGCAGCCCAAGTGGCCGCGGCCTTCCACGCCCAGGCCCTGGTCATCCTCAGCGACGTGCCCGGCCTCCTGCGAGACTTCCCCGACGAGTCCAGTCTGATCCGGGAGATTCCCCGGGCCAAGGCCGACGACTTCATGCAGTTCGCCCAGGGCCGCATGAAGAAGAAGGTCATGGGCGCAGTGGAAGCGGTCAGCCAGGGTGTGGGCCGGGTCATCTTCGCCGACGGCCGGGTGGAGAGTCCGGTGAGCCGGGCGCTGGCGGGGGCAGGGACGCAGATACGGTAGAGGAAAAGGAGTAAGGAGCAATG
>WGCB01000813.1 GCA_015494005.1 Caldilineaceae bacterium | reverse complement strand
CTTGCTGTGGGGAATCGGCTGGAGCCTCGTCTTCGGCCCCAGGCCTCTCCCCGGCCAGGGATTCTTCCTCCGGCGGGGGAGGCGGGGCGTTGAAGCGTTCCAGCTCCGCCTGGTACTCCTCCGGGCTGAGCCAGCGGCCCCCCTGCACTTCGTGGCGCAGGAGCTTGCGCCCCTGGTCGAACCAGAGCAGCACCTCCGCCCGGTCGAAGCAGCGCTTCCGCCCCGAGCCCAGGACCAGCTTGCGCACGAAGTAGGCCGCGTCCGGCTCCTCCGCCGGGCTCAGCTCGTTGCGCAGGTTGATCTCCACCCGGATGGGCTCCCGGCAGCGGTGGGTCAGGATGTGGACGGCCAGCACGTGCCGGTCATCCCCGGCGCCGGCCCCTGTGAAGAGGGCCTTGAGACGCTTGAGCAGGCTCACGGTCGAATCCTCCCGCCTATGCCGTCCCCTGGGGAGAGCCGGGTCATTCCGCGTCGTCCAGGACGGCCACGCCGGGCAGCTCCTTGCCTTCCAGGAACTCCAGGGCCGCGCCGCCACCGGTGCTCACATGGGTCATCTTGTCCTCCAGCCCGGCCTGGCGCACCGCGGCCGCGCTGTCCCCGCCGCCGACGATGGTGATGGCATCGGACAGGCTGGCCAGGATCTCGGCGATGGCCACGGTCCCCCGGGCGAAGGCCGGGAACTCGAAGACTCCCATGGGGCCGTTCCAGACCACGGTCTTGGCCCCGGCCAGGCGGTTGGAGAAGTGGGCGATGGTGGCCGGGCCGATGTCCAGGGCCATCCAGTCGTCGGGCACTTCCTCCACGCTGACCACCTTGCTCTCCGCGTCCGGGGCGAACTCTTGGGCCACCACCAGGTCCACGGGCAGGTGGATGATGTCCGCGCCCTCCTCCATGAGCTGCTGGGCCGTGGGAATGGCCTCCTTCTCCACCAGGCTCTTGCCCATGGAGTAGCCTTCCCCGGCCAGGAAGGTGTTGGCCATGCCGCCGCCGATGAGGATGGCGTCCACCTTCTGGAGCAGGTTGCGGATGACGCCGATCTTGTCGCTGACCTTGGCCCCGCCCAGGATGGCCACGAAGGGATGCTCCGGGTGGGCCAGGGCCTGGCCCAGGTACTTCAGCTCCTTCTCCATGAGGAAGCCGGCCACCGCGGGCAGGTACTGGGCCACCCCGGCGGTGCTGGCATGGGCCCGGTGGGCGCTGCCGAAGGCGTCCATCACGAAGACATCCCCCAGCTTGGCCAGCGCTCGGGCCATCTCTGGGTCGTTCTTCTTCTCCCGGGGATCGAAGCGGGTGTTCTCCAGCACCAGGATCTCCCCGGGCTGGAGCCGAGCCGCCGCCTCCTCCGCCTTGGGGCCCACCGGCTCCTCCACGAAGTGGACCGGAGCGTCCACCAGCTGCTGCAGGTGCTCCGCCACCGGGCGCAGGCTGAACCGGGGATCCGGCCCCTTCGGGCGGCCCAGGTGGCTCATGAGGATGACCGCCGCGCCGTGGTCCAGCAGGTACTGGATGGTGGGCAGGGCGGCTCGGATGCGGGCGTCGTCGGTGATGTGCCCCTGCTCGTCCATGGGCACGTTGAAGTCCACCCGCACCAGGGCCCGTTTCCCTTGCCAGTCGATATCACGAATGGTTTTCTTGCGCATGTCCCACCTCAGGAGGCTGGGAAGGGGTAGAGAGAAATGAGTCATGAGTCAGGAGTAATCAGTATCCTCTCGCGCATCGCTCTGCTTTTACTCATTACTCCTGACTCTTGTTGCTCACAGCCCCTGCTGGGCGATGTAGGCCGCCAGGTCCGTGACCCGAACGCTGTAGGCCCACTCGTTGTCGTACCAGGTGATGACCTTCACCAGGTCGCCGTAGAAAGCGGTGAAGCCGGCGTCCACGATGCTGCTGCGGGCGTCGCCCTTGAAGTCCATGCTCACCAGGGGCTCCCGGCAGACGCCCAGGATGCCCTTCATGGGGCCCTCCGCGGCGGCATCGAAGGCGGCCAGGAGATCCTCGGTGCTGCCCGGGTTGCGCACCTTGGCCACGAAATCCACCACGCTGACCGTGGGGGTGGGGACCCGCATGGCCATGCCGTCGAAGCGGCCCTGGAGCTCGGGCAGGACCAGGCCCACGGCCTTGGCCGCGCCGGTGGTGGTGGGGATGATGTTCAAGGCCGCGGCCCGGGCCCGGCGCAGGTCCTTGTGGACCAGGTCCAGGATGCGCTGGTCGTTGGTGTAGGAGTGGACCGTGGTCATGATGCCCCGCTCGATGCCGAAGGTGTCGTTCACCACTTTGGCGGCCGGGGCCAGGCAGTTGGTGGTGCAGCTGGCGTTGGAGATGATGTTGTGGCTGCCCGGTTCGTACTTCTCGTGGTTGACGCCCATGCAGATGGTGATGTCCTCGCCCTTGGCCGGGGCGCTGATGATCACCTTCTTGGCGCCGGCGGCCAGGTGCAGGCCGGCCTTCTCCCGATCCCGGAAGACGCCCGTGCTCTCGATGACGATGTCCACGCCCATCTCGCCCCAGGGCAGCTTGCTGGGGTCCCGCTCGCTGAGCACGGTCACCCGGTCGCCGTCGATGATGATGTCGCCGCCCTCCACCTCCACGGTGCCGGGATAGATGCCGTAGTTGCTGTCGTACTTGAAAAGGTGGGCGTTGGTGTACACATCGCTCAGATCGTTCACCGCGACCAGGTCGAAGGTGCCTTTGTGGTACTCGAACAGGGCCTTCGTCACCTGCCGTCCGATGCGTCCGAAGCCATTGATGGCAATTTTCGTGGGCATAGCTGCACTCCTTTTTGCTGGAAATGTGGGTTGGCTGAATCTGTAGCGAACAGGACG
>WGCB01000812.1 GCA_015494005.1 Caldilineaceae bacterium | reverse complement strand
TGTGTATAAGAGACAGCCCCCAGCGCCCAGGCGCCGCCCCAGAGCGCCAGCCCCACCTCCCCAGAGGAGGAAGAGACCGTCCGCCGCTTCTACGACCAGGTGGCGGCCCAGCTGAGCCAGGCCGGCCAGCACCCGGTGGACAACCCGCACCTGCAGAGCTTCCTGGACTTCGCCGACTTGGCCCCAGGGCTCCAGATCCTGGAAGTGGGCAGCGGACCAGGCCAGGCCGTCATCCAGCTGGCCCACTCCGGGGCCAAGCGGGTGGTGGGCGTGGATCTCAGCCCGGGCATGCTGGAGCAGGCCGAGTACCTGCGCCTGAGCAACGGCACCGAGGAGCAGGCCGGCCAGGCCGATTTCCGCCTGGCCCCGGCCCAGCGCCTGCCCTTCCAGGACGAGCGCTTCGATGTGGTGATCTGCCGCCTGCTCCTCCATCACCTGCGGGAGCCGGAGCAGGCCCTGCGCGAGTTCTGGCGAGTGTTGCGGCCCGGGGGCCATCTGCTCCTGGCCGACGTCCTGGGTGCGGACGATCCGGTGAAACGGGCCACCCACAACGTCATCGAGGGCGCCCGCAACCCCACCCACGTGGGCATCCACCCGGCGGAAACCTACCGGAGCATGCTGGTGGATGCGGGGTTTGTGCTGGAGAAAGAGGAGATCCGCCGCCTGGACCGCCGGGCCGACGACTGGCTGGACATGATCGCCGCGCCGGAGGCCGTGCGAGAGAAGGTGCTGGACATGCTGGAGGCCAGCATCGAGACGGACGCGGCCGGGCTGGAGGTGCGCAAAGAGGACGGTGAGCTGGTCTTCACCCAGCGCATCCTCCACGTGAAGGCCCAGAAGCCAACCGCCTAGCCCAGGCCACTTGCGGCACCTCGCTGCATCCAATGCCAAAGGCCCGCTCCGTGGAACGGGCCTTTTTGCTGCCTCGCGAAATGTGCCTCGCCGGGCCGAAATCAGCGCCGGTAGAGCTCCCGCAGGATAATCACCTTCTGGATCTGGGTCGTGCCCTCGTAGATCTGGTAGATCTTGGCGTCCCGCATGAGCTTCTCCACCGGGTACTCCCGGCTGTAGCCGTTGCCGCCGAAGACCTGCACCGCGTCCGTGGCGTTCTGCATGGCCGCGTCCGCGCAGAAGGCCTTGGCCATGGCCGCCACCTCCGTGTTGCGCTGGCCGTGGTCCACCTGCCAGGCCGCCTGGTAGGCCAGGTTGCGCCCCGCGGTGACCCGAATGGCCATGTCCGCCAACATGAAGCCCACGCCCTGGAAGCGGGAGATGGGCTGACCGAAGGCCTTGCGTTCCCCGGCGTAGCGCACCGCCTCGTCCAGGGCCCGCTGGGCCACGCCGGTGGCCGCGGCCGCCACGGGCGGTCGGCTGCGGTCGAAGACCTTCATGGCGATCATGAAACCTTCGCCTTCCGCGCCCAGCCGGTTGGCCACAGGCACCTCCACGTCCTCGAAGAAGACCTGGCCGGTCTGGGCGGCGTGCTGGCCCATCTTCTCCAGGGGCTTGCTGGTGCTCACGCCGGGCCACTCCCGGTCCACGATGAAGGCGCTCATGCCATGGTGCCCGCCCTCCGGGTCCGTCTTGGCGAAAACGATGAAGAAGTTGGCCACCGGTGCGTTGGTGATCCAGGTCTTGGAGCCGTTCAGGATGTACTTGTCCCCCTTGCGGATGGCCGTGGACTTGATGCCCGCCACGTCCGAACCCGCGTCCGGTTCGGTCAAGGCGTAGGCGGCCAGCTCGCCCCCCTCCACCAGGCGGGAGAAGCAGTGAGCCTTCTGCTCCTCGTTCCCCGCGATGAGGACCGGCAGCATGGCCAGCTGGTTCAGCATGAGCGCGGTCTGGATGCCAGAGCAGCCGTAGGCCATCTGCTCGCCCACGATGCACTCCTCCAGCACGCTGGCGCCCAGGCCCCCGTACTCCTCCGGGATGTTCAGGTTCACCAACCCCACTTCCCGGGCCTTGTTGTAGATGTCCCAGGGCCACTCCCCGGTCACATCGTAGTGCTCGGCCCTGGGCATGATCTCCTTGCGGGTGAAGTCCCGGGCCAGATCCTGCAACATCTTCAGGTCTTCGCTCAGTTCGTACATGGGTCATCCATCCCTTCGTTCAGAGTTCGCCGGTTTCTGTTGGATTGAGTTTGGACTGGGTTGGGGACAATCATGGATGCGAGGTCGCACGGTGAACGTTTGTCGCCGATTTCGTCCTTGCCAATGTAGCCCACGATCATTCTGATCTTGTTGCCGGTCTGTTAAACGGCTGGCTGGAAACCATGATATAATCGGCCCGAAATGACCGCAAATTTGACGTCCCCCACATCTTGTCCCGTTGCACCGCCAGCCACCCAACCGCAGTCAACGAATCAGCCAGAGAATCGAGGTCCCCATGCCCGCTACGTCCTATCTCTACCGGGAGATCCACCAGCAGCCAGAGGTGCTGGCCACGTTACTGGAAGCCGAGAGCCCTGCCCTGGAGGCGCTGGCCGGGGAAATGCGCCGCCGGGACGTGGATCACGTCTTCGTGGCCGCCCGGGGCAGCAGCGACAACGCCGGTCGCTACGCCCAGTACCTCCTGGGCTCCATCAATCGCCTGCCCGTCTCCCTGACCACGCCCAGCCTCTTCACCATCTACCAGCGCCCGCCCCGCTTCGGGGCAAAGAGCCTGGTCCTGGGCATCAGCCAGAGCGGCCAGAGCCCGGACATCGTCAGCGTGCTGGCCGAGGCCCGACGTCAGGGGGTCCTCACCGCGGCCATCACCAACGTGCCGGATTCTCCCCTGGCTGCTCAAGCGGACCATGTGATCGCCCTCCACGCGGGGGCAGAGCGCTCCATCGCCGCCACCAAGACCTACACCAGCGAGCTGGCGGCCATCGCCCTCCTGGCCAGCCTTCTGGCCCAGAGCGATGAAATGGTCCAACAGGTCCAGGGGCTGCCCCAGCGCTGCCAGGAGACCCTGACCCTCAATCCGGAGCTGGAGCGGCTCACGGAGCGCTACCGCTACATGCGGGACTGCGTCATCATCGGCCGGGGCTACAACTACGCCACGGCTTTCGAGCTGGCCCTCAAGCTCAAGGAGCTGACCTACACCATCGCCGAGCCCTACAGCAGCGCAGACTTCCTCCACGGCCCCCTGGCCCTCATCGAGCACGGTTTCCCCGCCTTCGTCATCGCTCCAGCCGGGCAGATGGCCGGGGAAATGGCCACCTTCATGGCCCAGCTCCGGGAGCGGGAGGCGGAGGTGGTGGCCATCAGCGATCAGCCGGAGCTCCTGGCCCTGGGCCATCGCAGCTTCCGCCTGCCCGCCGGCGTGCCCGAGTGGCTCTCGCCGGTCACGGCCATCATCCCCGGCCAGCTCTTCTCCCTCTACCTGGCCCAGGCCCGCTTCTACGACCCGGACCATCCCCGGGGGTTGCGCAAGGTGACCGAGACCAAGTAGCCTCCAGAGCCAACCCTATTCACGCCGTCAAGGGAGCCAGCCGGGCCCGGGTCAGCCGCACCAGGTCCGCCACCGGCAGGCGCACTTGCGCGCCCCGTTGCCCCGCGCTCACGGTGATCCAATCCAGGGCCTGGGCGCTCTCGTCCAGATAGACCTGGAACCCTCGGTTCAGGAGGGCCAGGGGGCTGATGCCGCCCGCCTGCAGCCCGGTCAGGGATTCGGCCCGGGCTCGGGGAGCCATCTGGACCTTCTTCACCCCCACGGCCTTGGCCAGCTTCTTCAGATCCAGGGTGGCAGGGCCGGGGATCAGCGCCAGGATGGGCTTTTGGCCGGGATCGTTGGCCAGGGCCACCAGGGTCTTGAAGACCTCCTCCGGGGGCAACCCCACGGCCCGAGCCACCTCCACCGCGGCGTGGGTCTCCGGGCTGTACTCGTAGGTGAGCACCTGGTAGGAGACCTTGCGGGCATCCAGCAGACGGGTCACGTTGTTCTTGAAACGCTTTTTGGCCACGAGAGATTCCTTTGCGGATGGCTCATGGAGATTGGGTGCAGAGGCCCGGGAGCGGTCCCACACAAAAAGCCAGGCGCAGGATCGGCTCCCACGCCTGGCTTCCCCAATTCAGCTTTCAACGCCACCGACCCCGTGGGGCCGACGGGATTCAACTCACACAGTCGGGCAATCCCGAGCTAGCGGGTGACCGCCATGGCGCCTTCCGGCAGGAAGATGGTCACGTTGGCATCGGTAGTCTGGACCACGGGCAGCACGCTGTCCACAGCGGCCAGGATGTCGCCCATCTCCATGCCCGGAGCCACCAGAGCCCACAGGTTCATCTGGTCCGCCACGTTGATCAGGTGCTGCAGCTTGCCGCCGTCCCAGGTCAGGGTGGGCAGCTCGGTGCCGTTCAGCAGCACATGGATGCCCTTGGCGTCCGTGCGCACGCCCAGGCTCTCCACACCAGCCGCGGCCAGGTTCTTGACCACCTGGGGATTCAGGCGCAGGGTGTAGAGGGGGGCGCCGGTCAGAGCGCTCCACTCGGCGTCGGTCAGGTCACCCACGGTGAAGCTGCCGTCCGCGTCGTAGAAGATGGGCAGGTTGATCTTGGGCGGGGAGCCCACAGCGGCCAGGAACTCTTCCTGGGCCTGCATGGCCATCTTGGCGGCCTCGCTCTCACCCTCGATGTAGAGCGGGATGATCTCCGCGCCGGCCGGGACCGGGAAGCGAACGATCACGCCGATGCCCAGGCGCTGGACCAGAGGAAGCACCTTCTCCAGCATGGGGATGGCCATGCCGAACGTGCGCATGGCCTGAGCCGTGGCCACCAGGGATTCCCCGTTCCACTCGATGGAGGGGACGGGCTCGCCGTTGACCAGGATAAGCAGCCCGTTCGCGCCGTTGTTCACGCCCAGGTGCTGGATGCCGCTCGCCGTCATGTAGTTCACCCACGCCGGGTCCATGGCCAGGGTGGACAGATCGGCGCCAGCCATGGCCCCTACCTGGGAGACAGGAACGTTTCCGATGGAAACGGAGCCGTCCGACTGGATATCAACCACGACAGCAGGCAGATCGATAACCAGTTCTGTGGGGTCCGACGTCAATGCTGCCGAGGTGCCAGCCCCAGGCCGAGGAGCACAGCCTGCCAGTACGAGCATAGCTACAAGTAGCAACGATGCCCAAACAACGAGTTTTCGGTTGTACATTCCTTTACCTCCTGAGATGAGAGTTGAACATGAGTGGTGAGTGAACATTGACTAATGGAACCAACAGCACCCATGAAGCAAGAGAGCACTGAGAGAAACGTCTGGCGAGGGATGGGTTGTGTCACAGGAAGCGTTCGGGGGGTTGGGTGAAGCGGCACAAGCAGGGTTGGCTATTGGATGGGAGAGAAGCAAGACCGGCATCGCCGTGGCAGGCTCCTCGCGTGCTGCTTCTGTGAAGATCTAGGGCCAAAGCTCAGGACAACGCTCAAGCGGCCTTCCGGAAGCACCTCCCAGGGATGGTGCAGAACCTTTCTGGCAGTCAGTTTTCGTTGTCAAGAGCCCGCCTGTCGTGCGTTCAACCCTATTGTACACACGCACCTAGAACATGTCAACCGAAAATTTTTTGCGGTCAGAAACAAAAGTTGGCATGAAAATCTACGCTTCCGGTACGATTGCCATACGCCGATCGCGCTCCATCCAGGCTGGGCTTTTCGCCGCGAACCGACGGTGGGAATTCGTTTCTGCCCCTGCCACTGCAGTATAATGGAGAACGCTCAAAATTGCCACTGTACGAAACGGAAAGTTACGCGCCCCATGGCCCAGCCCATGTCCGAAACCGGAAACCCTGCTCACACCCCAGACCACCAGCCTGTGATCACCGCCCAGGCCGGCCAGCTGATCCTCCTCACCACCCAGGACGGCAAGCGCTACCTGGTGCGCCTCCAGGAAGGGGCCAGATTTCACTGCCACCTGGGCACCCTCAACCACGATGATCTCATCGGCCAGCCCTTGGGCGCCACCGTCTACAGCCAGCTGGGCCACCCCCTCCTGCTCCTGGAGCCCAGCCTGTCCGATCTGATGAAGCGGGTGAAGCGGGCCACCCAGATCATCTACCCCAAGGACGCGGCCTACCTGGTGCACCGGCTGAACCTGCGGGCTGGCAGCCGGGTCATCGAGGCGGGCACGGGCAGCGGCAGCCTCACCATCGCTCTGGCCTGGGCCGTGGCCCCCACAGGACGGGTCTACACCTACGAGGCCCGGCCCGAAACCTTCCTCACCGCCCAGCGCAACCTGGAGCGAGCCGGGATGCTCCCCTACGTGGAGATGCACCAGGCCTCCATCGCGGAGGGCTTCCGCCAGTCCGGTGTGGACGCCCTCATGCTGGACGTGCGGGAGCCCTGGCGCTTCCTGGAGCAGGTGCGGGAGGCCCTGCGGCCCGGCGGCTTCTTCGCCAGCCTGGTGCCCACCACCAACCAGGTCTCCGGCCTGCTGGAGGGGATGGAGGCCACCGGTTTCGCGGACATCGACGTGGTGGAGCTGCTCCTGCGCCGCTACAAGCCGGTCCCGGACCGGCTGCGCCCGGACGAAAACATGGTGGGCCACACCGGCTTCCTGGTCTTCGGCCGGCCCATCCTGGACCCCCAGGACCCCCAGCGCTGGCTCTCCCAGGAACGCAAGCGATACCAGGCCCGCAAGGCCACCCAGGCTCGCATCGCAGAGGAGGAAGCCCGACGGGCTGCAGAGCAGGAGCAGGGCGGTCGAAAGTATCCCCGGATGCCCTTGCCGGGCTAGCCCATCGGGCATGGAACCATCATCCCCAACGCGGACAGAGACGCGGACTCAAACTGGGAGCCATCTTCCCGTGTACCACGAATACTACGGCAACATCCACATGCACACCGTCTACAGCGACGGCACGGCCACCTTCGACGAGCTGGTGCGGGCAGCCGCCGGCGCAGGCCTGGATTACGTCTACGTCACCGACCACAACATCCTGGTGCGGGACGACGAGGAGGGCTATCGCCGGGGCGTGCTGACCCTGGTGGGCGAAGAGGTGAACGACGAGGATCGGGAGCCGCCGGGCAACCATCTCCTCTGCCTGGGCGTGGAGGAGGACGTCACCCCCTTCGCGTCGGACCCCCAGGCCCTGATCGATGCGGTGAACCGCCAGGGCGGCCTGCCCTTCCTGGCCCACCCGTTCGAGGAGTTCACCCAGCGCTACCCGGACCACTACGACTGGTACGATTGGGACGTGACCGGCTACCGGGGCGTGGAGCTCTGGAACTACATGGCCCGATTCCGGGGCTACACCACCAGCACCCTGAACACCGTCCTCATGGCCCTCTTCCCCCACTGGTTCACCACGGGGCCCCTGCCAGCCATGCTGGAGAAGTGGGACGAGCTGACCCAGGAGCGGCCGGTGGTGGCCATCGGCGGCACGGACGTCCACGGCAAGGTCTACCAGCTGGGGCCCATCCGCCGTCGTTTCCTCCCCTACAGCCACTGCGCCCGGGCCCTGAACACCCACATCCTCACGCCCCGCCCCTTCCAGGGCCCGCCTCGGGAGGATCGCATCGACCCGGAGGACCCGGTGGTCCGCCACGACCGGGAGCTGGTCCTGGA
>WGCB01000811.1 GCA_015494005.1 Caldilineaceae bacterium | reverse complement strand
GTTGATGATCAGGTGCATGGGAACGGCGGACTCCCCCTCACGGCCCGGCCAGGGCCTCCCGGACCCGCCCCCCGCTGGCGGCCAGGCGGTCCCGAGCTTCCTCCGGACTGACCCCCGCCAGCCCCATGACCACCGCCACCTTCACGGCCCAGCCCGCTTCCTCCAGGAGCCGCCGGGCCTCCTCCCGTTCCAGGCCCGTGCTCTCCATGACGATGCGGACAGCCCGATCCCGCAGCTTGCTGTTGATGGGCTGCACGTCCACCATGCGGTTGCCGTAGACCTTGCCCAGGCGCACCATGGCCCCGGTGCTCAGCATGTTCAGGACCATCTTCTGGGCTGTGCCGGCCTTCAACCGGGTGCTGCCCGTGAGCACCTCCGGCCCAGTGAGCAGCTCGATGGCCAGGTCCGCGGCCTGGGCCATGGGCGAATTGGGGGTGCAGACGATGGCCACGCTGGCCGCCCCCACCTCCCGGGCATAGGCCAGCCCGCCCAGGACGTAGGGGGTGCGTCCGCTGGCCGCCAGGCCCACCAGCACGTCCCCGGCCTGGAAGCCGTGGGCCGCCAGGTCCGCCCGGCCCTGCTCTTGGGAGTCCTCCGCCCCCTCGATGGAGCGGGTCATGGCGGGGGGACCCCCGGCCAGGAGGGGGATAACCCGCTCCGGTTCCAGGCTGAAGGTGGGCAGGAGCTCCACCGCATCCAGCACGGCCAGGCGACCGCTGGTGCCGGCCCCCTGGTAGAAGACCCGGTGGCCCTGGAGCAGGGCCTGGGCCATGATCTCCATGGCCTGGGCGATCTGGGGCAGGGCTTCGGCCACCGCGGCGGGCACGCCTGCGTCCTGGCGGTTCATGAGTCGGGCCAGCTCCAATGGCGAGAGGGCGTCCAGCTCCGTGCTGGCCGGGTTGGGCTGTTCGGTCAGAGGAAGTTCTGTGTTCGGTTCGCGTGTCTCGTTCATGGGAGTGCTCAGTCTGTCGTTCACGAATCCACCGCCTGGGCTTTCTCCAGCTCCTTCAAAGCCAGCAGGGCTGCGCCCATGGCCGGGGAGACCTGGGGGCGGATGATGGTTGCTTTGGGCGCCAGGGATCTCAGCCGTCGGCTCAGGGCATGGAAGAGGGGGCCCGGCCGCAGGTTGCCCCCGGCCAGGACCAAGGGGAAGGCCTGGTCGGTCATTCCCAGGTTGACCAGCACCGCGCGCACGGCTACGGCCAGGTCCTCCGCCGCCTGCTCGATGATGGCCTGGGCCGCCTGGTCCCCCTCCACGGCCAACTGGGCGGCCAGGGGGGCCAGCTGGGCGAAGCGGGGCCAGGTGAACTCCTCCTGGTAGGCCCAGTCGATGAGGTCCATGGGCTCGGCCAGGCCCAGGAAGTCCAGCACGGCGTCCTGGAGCTTGGTGGCCGGGGCCCGGCCGTCCGCGGCCCAGGTGACGGCCTTCAGCACGGCGGAGCCCATGGCGAATCCGCTGCCCCCATCCCCCAGGAGCGCGCCCCAGCCACCGGAGCGGGCGTGGTTCCCCTCCCGGTCGAAGCCGAAGACGATCATCCCCGTGCCGCTGATGGCCACCACCCCGTAGATGTCCCCGCCCGTGCCGCTGGTCAGGGCCACCACCGCGTCGTTGTAGATGCTGGCGGGCACCCCGGGCAGGATCTCCTGGATCCACCCCTCGATGCGCTCCCGGTCCGCCGGACGCTCCACGCCGCCCATGCCCAGGCAGGCCCAGGCCAGATCCTCGACCTGGATCCCCGCGTCGGCCAGGGCCGCTCGGATGGCCTCCTCGGTGTTGCGCCGGGCGTTCTCCAGCCCCACGCTGTTCCAGTTGCTGGAGGCGGCCTGCCCCTCTCCCCGGAGCCGGCCCTCCCGATCCAGCACCACGCAGGCGGTTTTGGTGCCGCCGCCGTCCACGCCCAACACGTACTTTCGTTCCATGGTTTTCGTCGCTTCTCGCTTTCTGTCGCGTCTGCTGGCGGATCCGCTGGGCAATCTCCCTGGGCAGCCTCACGGGCCGCTGGGCTTCCCCTCCCCGGGCCGGGCTCGGACGATCTTGCCCAGGATCCGAGGACCCCGGGCGCCGGTGCAGCTGGGCAGATTGCCCGGACGCCCCTGCCAGGCCAGGTAGGCCAGGAGGGCGAAGGCCAGGGCTTCCTTGGCGTCGTCGTCGATGCCCAGATCCCGGTGGCGGATCACCGGGACGGGCCGTTTCAGCTCCCGTTCCAGCCAGGCGGCCAGCCGTTCCAGGAGCACGGGATTGTGGCCGCCGCCACCGGCCACCACCACCTGGGCCACCGGCCCCGGCGCGAAGCGGGCGTAGGCCTGGGCGATGGAGGCCGCGGTCAGCTCGGTGAGGGTGGCCACAAAGTCGGCGATGGAGAGCCCCGCAGCCTGGGCCTCCGCCAGCCAGGCCCGGCCCAGCGCAGGACCGAAGAGCTCCCGGCCCGTGGTCTTGGGCGGAGGCAGCTGGAAATAGGGGTGGCTCAGCCAGCGAGCCAGCAGCTCCGGGTGGACTCGCCCCTGCCGGGCCAGGGCGCCGTCCCGGTCGAAGCGTTCCCGGCCCTCCGTGGCCTGAGCCACAGCCCAGTCCAGGAGGACGTTGCCCGGCCCGGTGTCGAAGGCCAAGGGCTCCGCGGCCAGGTCCTCTGGGGGCAGGAAGGTGACGTTGCCCATGCCACCGATGTTCTGGACGGCCCGCCAGCCGCCTGCCACGCCGTTCAGCCCGGGCGGTGGACGCAGGATCAGCCAGTCGAAGATGGCCACCAGGGGCGCGCCCTGGCCCCCTGCCGCCACGTCCGCCACCCGGAAGTCGGCCACGGTGGTCACTCCCGTCTCCTCGGCGATGACCGCCGCCTCCCCCAGCTGCAGGGTGCTGGTCACCCGGCCGCTGTCGTCCACATCGTGCCAGATGGTCTGGCCGTGGCTGCCGATGAGCTGGACCTCCTCCGGCTCCAGGCCGGCCTGGGCCATGACCGTCAGCGCGGCCTGGGCGAAGACGTCCCCGAGCCGGAAATTGGCCCGGCAGAGCTCCGCCGCGGTCACCGGCTGGGTGAAGAGGCGGAAGATCTGCTCCCGCACCTCCTCGGGCCAGGCCAGGGTGCAGAAGGCCCGCTGGACCAGGCGGACCCGCCCGGCCTCCTCGCGGATCTCCGCCAGCACCGCGTCGATGCCGTCCACCGAGGTGCCGCTCATCAGCCCCACCACCTGCATGGGCTCGCTCATGCGCCCTCCAGTCCCTGGATCACCGCCGTGTGGACCCGGGGGCGCAGCCCGGTGATGCCCCGGGGATCCCGGCCGTGGTAGACCCGGTTCGTGAAGAGGGCCACGCAGAGCCCCCGGGTAGGATCGCACCAGAGGGACGTGCCGGTGAAGCCGGTGTGGCCGAAGCTGTCCGGGCTGAACCTGGGGCCGCAGGAGGGATCCGGCGGGCTGGGCAGGAGCCATCCCAGGCCCCGGCGCACCCCCTCCGGGCTGCGCACCTGCTCCCGGATGCTCTCGGCCACCAGCCCGGCGCTGAGGAGGCCCTCCCCCTGGTTCAGGTAGAGCCTGCCCAGGCGGCAGAGGTCCGCCACCGTCCCGAAGAGCCCAGCGTGGCCGGCCACGCCTCCCATGCCCGCCGCGTTCTCGTCGTGGACCTCGCCCCGGAGCCGCCGCTGCCGCCAGGCGCAGAACTCCGTGGGCGGGATCTGAGGGTGCAGGGCCGGGGGCGGGTTGAATTGGGTGGTCAAGCCC
>WGCB01000810.1 GCA_015494005.1 Caldilineaceae bacterium | reverse complement strand
CCCAGGACCAGGATCAGCCCCCCCAGGGCTTCCTGACTCAGGTTCTCGCTCAACTCCTGGCCCAGGCGGCTCAGGTCGAAGCTCGGGGAGGATCGTTTGCGGCGGGAACGGGATTTGGCCATGGGGACAACGTCCTTCACGGTGGGTTGGGGGATGGGACAACTGGTTTTCAGCAGCCAGGCGCGACGGGTGGGTTCAGGGTTGGCTGGGATGGGCTTTCTGAGGTTCTTCAGGCGGACCGGCGCTGGCGGAGCCAGAACGCGGCTCTGGCCTGGGCTCTGGGCTCGGCTCGGCCAGATCGCCCTGCTCCATCTCCGTCAGGATGCGGGCCACCTGGCCGATGGCCACCCGCTGCTTGCGGTAGAGGTCGCTCTCGCTCATGGCCAGGCGCTGGGCGATCTCCCGCACCTTCTGCCCCTGGATGAAGCGCATCTCCAGGATGTTGTAGAGCAGCCACTCCGGGGTGCTCAGATCCTGCTTGCCCTCGGGACGCAGGCGCTCGATGGCCTGGCCCAGGACCAGGCGCAGGGCCTTGGTGGGGTTGCCGTCGGCCAGGTCCAGGGAGCGGCCCACGATGCGCAGCTGCAAGAGAGGGCTGCGGGTGAGCTTGGGGCCGCCCCAGTAGTGGCTCAGCGCGTCCTTGACCCAGGCCTCGAACTCCGGGTTGTGGATGGGGCTGGGGTCCAGGAGCTCCGCGGGTGGGGCCTCGGTGTTCTCCAGGGCGTAGGGCGTCACCCCCCGCATCTGCTGGATGCGGTCGATGCCTGGGATCAGCCGCTGCAGGGCCACGAAGACCTGTTGCTGCAGCCGCCGGTCCATGAGGGCCAGGGTGATCCGCTCCAGCATGGTCTGGAGGACGGCCACTTCGTCCTGGGTGAAGAGGGGGGCTTCGGTCCGGGCCTGGACGCCCAGGATCCCCAGGATGGCCTCCTGGCCTTCGTTGTCCGGGCTGGCCATGACCAGGGGCCAGATCCAGAAGCCGGCATGGTGCAGAGGCAGCTGCACGCCCTGGCCCGAGAGGCCATTGCCGTTCTGGCGGCGAAGGCGCAGGGCCTGGCTCAGGGCCTCGGACCAATCCGACACGGCCAGGACCTGGTCCCGGGTGCCAGGCGGGCCCACCACCGACTCCAGGAGCAGGTCCGGCCCCACCGCCGCGGCCACGAAGCCCGAAGGCACCCGCAGCAGCTCGCAGAGGGCGGCCAGGTTGTTCTCCAGGAACTGGCGCAGGTCGCTGGTGGTGAGGAGCCGCCGGTCCAGCTCCCGCAGCCAGGCGATCTCCTCCCGGTCCTCCCGGTAGATGAGCCGATCCACCAGGCTCTTCGTCACGCTGAGGACCAGCTGGCTCAGGACGATCACCCCGGTGATCACGCTGAAGAGGACCACGTTCCGGGGCAGGCCCATGATCCGCTCCACCGTGGGGATGGTCTGGATGGCCATGATGACCAGGATGGCCACCAGGGGCCCCCGGGTGAAGAAGCGGATCTGCCGGTAGCGCACCACCCGGTCCGGGGTGTAGACGCCGAAGTAGGCCACGGTGTAGCTCATGAGCACCAGGAGGGCGCTCACGGCCACGTTCCCCAGGATGGAGAGGAGGAAGACCGGGTCCGCGAAGGCGGGGCCGCCGGCCTGCTTCCCCAGGGCGATGAGGTAGGGGAAGATGCCGATGCCCGGGGCTACGAAGCCCAGGAGCAGGTAGGTCATGCGTTTGCGGCTGCGCTCGGTCAGGCAGCGCTGCCGGGCCTTCCAGATGTTGTGCAGGGAGAGGAGGACGGCCAGGGCGAAGTAGGCGGCGAAGGGCCAGAAGAGGGGGCCGGCCTCCAGGTAGGCGATGGGCGGGTCGTAGTAGACGGAGTCGACCAGCAGCCTGGTGAAGAGGGCCATCCCCGCGCTGGCCAGGGAGACGAGCAGCATGATGAAGCTCAGGGTGCTGCGCCGACCGGTGCGGTAGTTGGTGGTGCGCAGCACCGCGTTGGAGAAGGTGTAGTAGGCCCAGGGTAGCAGGGCGATCCCCAGCCACTGAAAGCGCAGCCAGCGGGCCGCGGATCCCGGCGTGATCACCCGGGCCAGGGCCACGTCCGCGGCGTAGGTGACCATGACGCAGGTCAGGAGCAGGGCGAAGCGCCGGGCCACCGGGTTGCGGAAGTTGTAGGTCAGGGTGTAGGCCAGCAGGGAGAAGGCCAGGATGACCACCACAGAGGAGGCCAGGGTATTGGCGAAGAACAACAGTTCAGGCAGGCTGAAGGGTTCAGTGGGCATAGGCTTCCAGGATCACGCGCTCCACTCCAGCTCCTCTTCCGCCACCACCCACATCTTCCAGCGTTTCTTCATGTGCAGGCGGAAGCTGCCGCCCACCGTGGGCGTGCGTTGGATGTGGAGCACCAGGTGGGCGTCCTCCAGCGTGTGGAAATCGATCTCCTCCATCTCCACCAGGGGGCCCTGGGCTGGGGGCATCTCCATGTCCGGGTTGAGCCAGAAGGTCTCCCCGGGGAAGCCCAGGTCGCCCGTGGGCTCGGCCGGGTGGCAGTGGATGCGCAGCTGGGCTGGCGTCCCGTCCGGCGTGGGGTCCAGGTGACGGCGCTGGCCCAGTTTGTGGATCAGCGCGGTGCGGCGGATGCGCACCGTGTCCGGCTCGCTGGCGTCCGCGCTCTGGTAGTAGCGGGCCAGGGCGTGGGTGGGGCCGAAAGCCTCCTGCTCGCTCAGCAGCCGGATCAGGTCCTCCCGGATGCTGTTCCAGCGGTACTGCCACTCCTTGCTGATGATCTGGTCCCCGTACTGGAGCAGCTCCAGGGTGGCCTCCGCGCCCAGGCGGTTGATGATGGCCTGGGGGCTGAGCCGGGTGGGGTTCTGCTTCAGGCGGGCCAGGAGCACGTCCGGCGTGGTCTCCACCTCGTCGATGGGCTCGAAGGTGTAGCGGCTGCTCAGGGTGAAGTAGAGGCCCACCAGCACCGCGATGCCCAGCAGGATCAGGAGCGTCCAGGCGATGGGGTCCATGGACGCGATGATTCGCTGCAGGGTGGGGAAGTTGTTCAGGTCCCAGCGGTTGAGGAGCTGTTCCAGCGGGTTCGTCTCGGGCATGGGCAGGCAAGCCGGCAGGTGCGTAGGCGGAGTTTCCACAAATTCTCATGCCATTTTACCACCCTAGCCTACCGACTCCCAACTTCCCACGCCTGGCTGGGAGGCCCCACTCAGGGCCGTGCCTCGGTCTATTCCACCTTGGCCCAGGTGCCATCGTTGCGCAGCACCAGCTGATCCTGGAGGCCGAAACCGATGAGCAGGCCTCCCTCCCACTCCTGGACGCTGCCGTTCACGCCCTTTTCCGGCGCGGTGGCCCAGCCCACAGA
>WGCB01000809.1 GCA_015494005.1 Caldilineaceae bacterium | reverse complement strand
GCCCTGGCCCAGGACCTCAGCTTGCGCCCGGACTTCGTGCCAGGGCCTATGGGGCTGCTCTGGACCCGCGGGCTCATCCGGGTGGGGCAGGAGCTCCAGGCCATGCTGGTCACCGGTGGGGTGGCCCCGACCGAGTGGCCGCCTTCCCCGGAGGAGCGCCGGCGCATGGCTCAGGAGCTGGCAGTGGATCCGGAGCTGCTGGAGCGCCACCTGGAGCAGGTCCCCCACCTGGAGCCGGAGGGCCAGGAACGGCTGCTCTCCCTGGTGCAACGCATCGCGGACATCATCGCCCACATCGCCACGGAGCGGTCCAATCTCTTCTCGAAGCTGCAACACATTGCTGAGTTGAGCAAAGTGTGATCGTTTTCTAGAAGCCGGAATCATGCCCGCCAGTTCAGCGGGCTCGAGCCAATCGTTCAAGGAGTGAACCATGAAGCGCTTAGTCATCTTGGGAGCCGGAACCGCCGGCACAATGGTAGCCAACCGCCTGGTCCGCGAGCTGGACATGGAGGAGTGGAAGATCACCATCGTGGATGAGTACGAGACCCACTACTATCAGCCGGGTTTCCTCTTCATCCCCTTTGGCATCTACAACAAGAAGGACGTGATCAAGCCCAAACGGGACTTCCTGCCTCCCGAGGTCGAGGTGATCATCTCTCCCATCGAGCTGATCGAGCCGGACAAGAACCGGGTGCGCCTGCGCCGGGACGATCGCTACCTGCCCTATGACTACCTGATCATCGCCACCGGCGCCAAGACCAACCCGGAGGAGACCCCGGGGATGAAGGAGCACGAGTGGCACAAGAGCATCTACGACTTCTACACCGTGGAGGGGGCCGTGGCGCTGCACAAGCACCTGCGCACCTGGCAGGGCGGACGGCTGATCCTCAACATCGCCGAGATGCCCATCAAGTGCCCGGTGGCTCCCCTGGAGTTCCTCTTCCTGGCCGACTGGTACTTCCACGAGCAGGGCATCCGGGATCGGGTGGACCTGACCCTGGTGACGCCGCTGCCCGGCGCCTTCACCAAGCCCAAGGCCGCCCAGCTCCTGGGGGACATCCTGGAGGAGAAGGGCATCAACCTGGTCACCGAGTACAACATCGAGCGGGTGGAGCCGGACGAGAAGGCCATCTACTCCTTCGACGAGCGCAAGGTGGAGTACGACCTGCTGGTGACCATCCCGGTGAACATGGGCGACGCGGTCATCGAGCGCTCGGGCATCGGCGATGAGCTCAACTTCGTGCCCACGGAGAAGTACACCCTGAAGGCCCGGGACTTCGACAACGTCTTCGTCCTGGGGGATGCCACCAACCTGCCCACCTCCAAGGCTGGTTCCGTGGCCCACTTCGAGGTGGACGTCTTCATCGAGAACTTCATGCGCTACATCGATGGCCTGGATCTGCTGCCCACCTTCGATGGGCACGCCAATTGCTACATCGAGTCCGGCTTCGGCAAGGGCATCCTCATCGACTTCAACTACGATGTGGAGCCCCTGCCCGGCAACTTCCCGCTGCCCGGTGTGGGCCCCTTCGCCCTCCTGCGAGAGACCCGGATGAACCACTGGGGCAAGATGATGTTCCGCTGGATGTACTGGAACATCCTGTTGAAGGGGAAAGAGATGCCTATCCCGGCGCAGATGAGCATGGCCGGCAAGTGGAGCTAAGGAGGCCCAACCATGAGTATGGCCGTGGCAGAACCGACCCAACTGGCAGACATCAGCCAGAAACTGGACGCACTCACCCAGCAGGTGGCGGCCCTGAGCGACCAGGTCCAGTACCTGCGGGAACGGGCCTACGAGCAGTACCGCCGGCAGCAGGAGCGAGACGAGCTCATGGAGGACCTGACCCCCATCTCCCGGGAGCTCTTCTCCGTGGTCGTGGAGCAGCTGGAGGAGATCCAGAACTACGTCCAGCTGGAGGACATCCTCTTCCTGCTCAAGCGCCTGGCCCGGAACACCCGCACCTTCAACGAGATGCTGGACCAGCTGGAGAGCCTGCAGGACTTCGTCAAGGACGCTTCGCCCCTGACCAAGGACATGTTCGACCAGGCCGTCTACACCCTGAACGAGCTGGAGGAGAAGGGCTACTTCGGCTTCGCTCGCCAGGGGGCCTACGTGGTGGACCAGATCGTCACTTCCTTCAGCGAGGAGGACGTGCGGCAGCTGGGCGACAACGTGGTGGTCATCCTCAACGCGGTGAAGGCCATGACCCAGCCGGAGATCATGAATCTGGTGGCCAACCTCACCACCGCCTTCCAGGAGGTGGAGGAGCACGCCGAGGAGCTGCCCACGGATCTGTGGTCCCTCATCCGCCAGATGCGGGATCCCCACGTGCGGCGGGGCCTGGCCATCACCCTGGCCGTCTTCCAGCGCATTTCCCAGCAGCAGGAAGAGGCCCACAAGGAGACCCAGCGGCGCATTCAGCAGGGGTGATGGGCGTCCGCAGGGCCCACCTGGAAAATGGCAACCCTTTCTCGCCCTGGCGGCGGGATCCATAAAAGCAGCAACGTTTCAACCGAATCCGTCATTCAAAGTGACTTTGCACGAAAAGCAAGGAAAGGAGATGTTCCCATGAGCACTGTGGCCGAACTGAAGGACAAACTGAACGTGGAACTGGATGCAGAGGGTTTCCTGGTCAACCCCGATGACTGGACCCCGGAGATCGCCGAGATCCTGGCCAAGGAGGAGGGCATCGAGGAGCTCACCGACCGTCACTGGCAGGTGATCAACTTCGTGCGAGACTACTTCAAGGAGCACGGCGAGCCCCCCACCCTGCGAGCCATCACCAAGCGCTCCGGCGTGCCCACCAAGGAGCTCTACCAGCTCTTTCCCAAGGGCCCGGCCAAGAAGGTGGCGCGCATCGCCGGTCTGGGCAAGCCCAAGGGCTGCATCTAGGCTGGGTGCAGAGGACAGGTGTCCGTGATTCCGACGCACACTCGTGCACATCCACCGATCGACAGTCTCTTTGACGCCAATTCCTGACCACTTGAGGAGGTCAACCATGGCAGAGGAAGAAAAAACCCGCACCCTGGCCATCATCTGCTCCAAAGGCAGCCTGGACATGGCCTATCCCGGCCTGGTGCTGGCCAACGCCGCCCGCATGCTGGGCATCGAGGTGAAGCTCTTCTTCACCTTCTGGGGCATGGACATCATCACCAAGAGCAAGGTGGATCACCTGAAGGTGACCCCCGTGGGCAACCCGGCCATGCACATGCCCAACCTGGTGGGCGTGATCCCCGGCACCACGGACCTGGCCACGGCCATGATGAAGAAGTCCCTGGACAAGATCGACATGCCGCCGGTCTCCGAGTTCCTGGAGATGATCCACGACGCCGGCGCGGAGATCTACGCCTGCCGCATGGCCGCGGACATGATGAACCTGAACCGGAAAGACCTGGTCAACGAGGTGGACGACATCGTGGGCGCGATGGAGTTCCTGGAGATGACCGAAGGGGCCCAGATGCTCTTCATCTGACCGGACGAGTCTGACCGGGCGAGGGCCAGGCTCGGCCCTCGATGCCGGCCCGGCCCCAGCGGCCGGCTGGATTTCCACCAACTTAGCGACGCTACCAAGACCTGCCAGGCGGAGAACCCCTGGCAGGTCTTGACGTTTCCCTCGGAACGCGACTTGAACGGAACGGGCGTGTTCATGTAGTATGGGGGCTACAACGACCTGTTCCACCTGGGCCCCCGCTTCCCGTGCAAAGGATAGATCCCATGGGCGACAACCTCCATTTCGATGCGCTGGTCATCGACGGCCACTGCGACAGCATCGGTGACCAACTCACTGGGGAGCGCTGGCTGGGTGAGCGCTCGGAAACGGGCCACCTGGACCTGCCACGCATGCGGGAGGGGGGCGTGGATGCCCAGTTCTTCGCCTGCTACGTGCCCGTCCCCTACCAGCGCCACGCCGCGGTGACCCACGCCATGGCCCGGCTGGATCAGCTCCACCTCCTGGCCGAGCGCCACCCGGACCAGTTCGTCCTGGCCGGTCGGGCCCGGGACATCCGAGAGGCCAAGGCTGCGGGCAAGATCGCCGGCATCCCCGGGCTGGAGGGGGCGGAGGCCTTGGACGGGGAGCTGGGGGTGCTGCGCCAGTTCTATCGCCTGGGCATCCGCAACCTGGGCCTGGCCTGGAACTTCCGCAACGCGGCCTGCGACGGCGTGGCCGAAAGCCGAACCGGGGGCGGCCTCACAGAATTTGGGGTGCAGGTGGTGCAAGAATGCAACCAGCTGGGCATCCTCTTGGACGTGAGCCACCTCTCCCCCGCCGGCCTCCAGGACGTGCTGGCCCACTCCCGGGATCCCATCATCGCCAGCCACAGCAACGCCCGGGCCCTGTGCGACCATCCCCGCAACCTGACCGACGAGCAGCTCCTGGCCATCGCGGGGGAGGGCGGCGTCATCGGGGTGACCTTCGTCAACAGCTTCCTGAACCGGGAGGAACCGGAGAAGGCCACCCTGGACACGGTGATCCAGCACGTGGAGTACATGCTGGATCTGCTGGGGGACGACCACGTGGCCATCGGCAGCGATTTCGACGGCTGTCACCCGCCCCAGGAGCTGGACGACGTGACCAAATACCCCAGCATCACCCGCAAGCTCCAGGACCGGGGCCATTCCGAGGAGACCATCCGCAAGGTCCTGGGGGGCAATTTCCTGCGGGTCTTCGAGGCCGTGTGCGGATGAGACGGTTTTGCCGCCATCCCGGGGCGAATTCCGACGGAGAACCATGAGCGATCCCAAGAACGTGGAGCCGGAAGGAAACCGAACAGCCGACGTTTCCTCGGAGCAATCCCGGGGCTCAGGAGAGACGCGCCCCGAGGAGGCCCAGCTCCCAGGCCCTCAGGAGGCGGGGGCGATCGTGGTCGCTCCGGTGCTCCAGACCTCCCAGTCCGACTGGGATCCGGACACCAAGCGGACCGTGGCGGTGATCATGCTGGTGGTCATCGCCCTGCTCTTCTGGATCAGCCGCCCCGTCCTGCCCATCCTCATCATCGCCGCCATCATCTCCTACCTGGTCAACCCCCTGGTGGACCTCTGTGAGCGCCTGCGCATCCCCCGAGGCGTGAGCACCGTGGTGCTCTACCTGCTCTTCCTGGTGGCCCTGATCATCGTGCCCATCCTGCTGGCGCCGGTGCTCATCGACCAGCTCCGCTCCCTCTCCTTCGACGTGCCCACCACGGCCCGGGCCTTCGTGCGCTTCCTCCAGGATTTCGTCTCCCGGCTGCCCACCACCCTGGAGATCCTGGGCTTCCGGTTCGACATCTCCCGAACGGTGCAGCAGCTCCAGTCCAGCCTGAGCGGGGAGATCGCCTTCCAGTTCCTGCCCAGCACCGCGGAGATCCTGAACTACATCAACCAGGCCATCAGCACGGCCACCAACGTGGTGGGCCGCTCCGCCGCCCTGGGCATCTCGGTGGTGGGTGGCATCTTCAACACCTTCTTCTTCCTGATGTTCCTCTTCTTCACCAGCCTCTACCTGACCAAGGACGCTCCCCAGATCATCGACTACGTGGAGGGGCTCTTCCCCCAGTCCTACTACTCGGAGATCAGCGAGCTCATGCGGCGCATGGGGCGGATCTGGCAGTCCTTCTTCCGGGGGCAGATCATCCTCTCGGCTGCGGTGGGAGTGGCCACCTGGATCGCGCTCACGGCCGTGGGCACCCCTGGCGCCCTCATCCTGGCCATCTTGGCCGGGGTCATGGAGATCATCCCCAACATCGGCCCCATTATCGCCATGATCCCCGCGGTGATCGTGGCCCTGATCCAGGGGAGCATGGTGCTGGACATCAGCCACCTCCAGTTCGGCCTGGTGGTCATGGGCATCTACTTCATCATCCAGCAGCTGGAGAACCAGCTCCTGGTCCCTCGCATCATCGGCACCAGCGTGAACCTGCACCCGGTGGTGGTCCTCTCCGGCGTGGTGGTGGGCGCCAACGTGGGGGGTGTGCTGGGGGCCTTCCTGGCCGCGCCGGTGCTGGCCAGCATGCGCCTCATCGGCGGCTACATCCACGCCAAACTCCTGGGCTATCCCCCCTTCCAGGATCGGCCGGCTGTGGCCCAGCCCAGACGGCCCTCGATCTACCGGCGGGTGATCCAGGGGGAAGCCACGCCTGCTCTGGCGTCCGATGGCCAGAGGAAGGCGGAGGGGAAAGGGCCGGAAGGGAGCGAGGAAGAGGCCGCGGAGAAGGCCCGGGACCAGGGCGAGGAAGGCGAGAGCAAGCGGGTGGGGCTGGGCGGCCCAGCCAGGGCCCTGGGCAACGAGTAACCCCTGCCCTCTCCCAGGAAATGCAAAGCGGCCAGGTCACGACGACTTGGCCGCTTTTTCGCGTGGATGGACTGCCAGGCTGAGCGGGTCTCAGGTCAGGGGCAGGTTGGCGTGCACGTCCAGGCTCAGGTCCGCGAGAGCATCCGCGCCCAGGACCTGCCAGCGGTAGAAGGC
>WGCB01000808.1 GCA_015494005.1 Caldilineaceae bacterium | reverse complement strand
GTCATGGAGGGCTCGGCCTTCTACTTCGTGCTGCCCATTCCAGAAGCCGAGGAACAGACCGTGGTCGACGTGGAACCCCAATCGACCCAGGAAGCATCCGAGCCTGAAAAAACTCCGGTGAACAAGCCCCAGCCCTCCGCCTGAACCGTCGACCCCCCACCTTGCCACCAACTTCTCCTTGCCCTCACGGCCCTGGGATAGCCACCCCATTTGGCGGTGAGGGATCGCCCCGCTCTGTCTCCACCCACATCCGCACTCCATCGCTCCAGACATGGATCCGCCCATGCTGGTCGTTGCGCAGCAGCCACTGCCCCTGCAATCGCTCCAGAACCTCCTCCGTGGGGTGGCCGTAACGGTTCTCGCCCACCTGGATCACCGCCACGCTGGACCTGACCCCCTGGACGAAGGCCGCGCTGGTGCTGCTCAGGCTGCCGTGATGTCCAACCTTCAGCACATGGGACGCCACGGGAGCCCGATCTGCCAGCATGGCCGCCTCGCTGGGCAGGCCCGCGTCCCCGGTGAGGAGCACGCTGAACTGGCCGTAAACCAGCTTGAGCACCAGGGAACGCTCGTTCTTGTCGTCCTCCTCCAGGTTCAGGCGGGCGAGCTCCTCCTCCCGAGGGGGCCAGAGCACCCAAAGCGCCACCCCGTCCCCCAGATCGATCCAACCGCCCCGCTGCTCTTCCTGGATGGGGATCCCATGGTCCGTCATCGCCTCCTGCCAGGGCCGGGCGTCCTCGTGCTCCCGGAAGTTTCCGCTGGCCAGGGCCATGCCCACCCTGTATCGCTCCACCACCGCCGCCTGAGCGCCCATGTGATCCAGATCCGGGTGGGTCATCACCAGCAGATCCAGGCTGCGATCCCAGAAGGGCATGGCCGCGCCCAGCTCGCTGAGGAGCAGCTGCGGACTGTTTCCCCCGTCCACCAGCACCTGGCGGCCCGAGGGCGTCTGGATCAGGATGCCATCTCCCTGGCCGATGTCCAGGAAGGTGACGTGCAGGCGGCCATCCGGCTGGGTGAGGGCCAGGCTCCAGAGCAGGATCCCGGCCACGGCCACGGAGCCGAACGCGGCCGGGCCGAAGATCCACCTCGTCCAGGCAGCCGCCGGGCCGAGACGAGCGGTTTGACCCCTTTGGAAAAGGCTTGGGAGCCCACCGCGCCCCTGCCGCTCCCGCCACCAGGCCTGGATCGAGCCCCGCCAGGTGAAGAGGGCCAGGAGCCCGTAGGTGGCGCCCAGGGCAGCCGGCCCGTAGCCCTGGATCTCCAGGCTGGCCCCGGGCAGGGACGCCGTCCACCGGACCATGCTCACGGTCCAGGCCAGGCTCAGCCAGGGGATCCAGAGGAGCAGCTGGGCCACAGGGGTGAGGCCGGCCAGGCCAGCCAGGATGCCCGCGCCACCCCAGAGCATGATGAAGGGCTGCACCGGCGCGATGAGCAGGTTGGTGAGCAGGCTGACCAGGCTCAGGCGGCCGAAGTAGTAGACCACCAGGGGCAGGGTGGTCAGGTTGGCGGCCAGGGTGACCAGCAACCCGTCCTGGAGCAGACCCCGGAGCAGGGAGCCGCTGCGGGCGGCCAGGCCATCCCCCACTCGGTGCTCGGCGAAGGCGGGCCAGAGTCGCGCCAGCCCGCTGCTGAGCTTGGGCGAGAAGAGGATGAGGCCCGCGGTGGCCGCGCTGCTCAGCTGGAAGCCCACGTCCCACAGGGTCAGGGGATTGAGCAGGGTCATGGCCCAGCAGGCCGCCGCCAGGCTGACCAGGGCCGTGGTCTGGCGCTCCAGGGAAGCGGCCACCACGAAGAGGCTGCCCATGAGGGCTGCCCGCATCACCGCGGGATCGCCGCCCACCAGCAGCGCGTAGAGGCCGATGCCAGCCAGGGTGGGGAGCAGGGCCCGGCGCCGCCCGAACAGGCGCACGCCGAAGGCCATGAGCACCCCGGCGATGAGGGCCACGTTGCTGCCGGAGATGACGATCACGTGGCTGGTGCCGGTCAGGTTGAACTGGTCGTAGAGCTCGTCCGGGATGCCGGCCTCGATGCCCAGGAGCATGCCGTTGGCCAGGGCCGCGTAGGGCTCGGGCAGGAGCCGCTCCAGGAGGCGAGCCGCCCGGGCCCGGAGCGCGTAGAGCCCACGCAGCAGGGGCGAGCCCTGGTTGGGGCCGGGCAAGGGCTCCACCCGTGGGCCGTTCATCACGCTGTGGATGCCCTTGCGGGCCAGGTAGGCCCGGTAGTCGAAGCCATCGAAGACCGGCGCGTCGGTCAGCCGTCCACTGGCCTGCACCGGCTGGCCGTAGACGAAGCGAGGGCTGCGACGGCCCGTTTTCAGGCGCAGAAGGCCCTGCACTCGCCGGGTGACCCCGTCCCGGCGCAGCTCCGTGATCCGCAGGTGCAGGGTCTGGCGCCCTTCCTTCACCACCGGGTAGTTGACCACCACGCCCTGGACCGTGACGGCGGGCAAGCTGCGGTCGAAGGCCCGGTCTGCGGAGGCGTTGTACCAGGCCAGATCCTGGGGCGTCCAACAGGGCTGAAGGGGATGGCTGGCATAGCGCAGTAGCCCGGTCAGCAGGGCCAGGCTCAGGGCCAGCTTCAAGCCAGGGGAGAGGCCGGAGACAGGCGGCTGGAAACCGGCGCTGACAGGCCAGGTCATGGATGGGACAGCCCGACCGCGGCGGGGCAGCAGGGCCGTCCCAGGCAGGAGGGCCAGGGGCAGCAGCCAGAGGCCGGAGGGCAGGTCACAGGGGAGCCAGCCCTGTTGCCAGGCCAGGTTGCCCAGGAACAGGCCGGTCAGGTAGGCCAGGGTCAGGAAGAGTAGGGTCATGGGCTGGTGGAGGCGGAGATGGGTGCCGAGTTGGTCGGTCCGCTGGGAAGGAACGGGCCGGTATCCCAAACACTATATTCTGGAAATCCGGCCAGGCCAATCTCTCAAACCCACGATCTTCATGGGCGCCTGCAGCGGAGCGAAACCCGCGTCGGTCCACTAAAACGGTTAAATCCTGCTTCCGTTCCCGGCCAAAATGTGGTATAAATTGCGTAGCACCCCCACATCTGGGTCCGAGCGTTGAGGAAGGCTGCCCGGGCTGGCCACCACCGCCCCCGGGCGGCCTGCCCATCGGGCCTCGGATCCAGCTTCCTCGAACGTCTACATTCGAACATTGCAGACACAGCTACAGGCGACGACAGCGGCACCCATCGACTGTGTAAAGGAGGTTCCCTTGCACGCATTCGAGTACGTGGCACCCCACAGCGTGGACGACGCCGTGACCCTGCTCCAGGAGAGCGGCGATGCCCAGGTGCTCAGTGGCGGCACGGATCTCATCCCTCAGATGAAGGAGGGCCGACGCCGGCCGCCCCTGGTGGTGGACGTGAAGCATATCCCGGAACTCAACGAGCTGGTCTACGACCCAGTGGAGGGGCTCTGGCTTGGGGCTGCCGTGCCCTGTCACCGCATCGTGGGCAACGGCGCCATCGCCCGGGCCTATCCCGGCCTGGTGGAGGCCATCTCCCTCATCGGCGGGATCCAGATCCAGGGCCGGGCCACGGTGGGGGGCAATCTCTGCAACGCCTCCCCGGCCGCGGACTCCATCCCCGCCCTCATCGCCCACCGGGCCGTCTGCCACATCGCCGGGCCGAAGGGACCGCGCACCGTCCCGGTGGAGGACTTCTGCACCGCGCCGGGCGAGACGGTCCTGGAGCCGGGGGAGCTGCTGGTGAAGATCCACGTGCCTGCACCTCCCCCGAACCACGGCGGGGCCTACCAGCGTTTCATCCCTCGCAACGAGATGGACATCGCAGTGGTGGGGGCTGGCGCGGCCCTGGTCCTGGACGAGAGGGGCCAGGTGATCCAGCAGGCCCGGATCGCGCTGGGCGCGGTGGCGCCTCGCCCCCTCTTCGTGGAGGAGGCTGGGGCCTTCCTGGCCGGCAAGCCGGTGTCGGAGGAGGTCCTGGAGGAGGCGGCTCGCCTGGCCCGGGAGGCGGCTCGGCCCATCACGGACATGCGAGGCACCGCGGCCCAACGGAAACACCTGTCCCACGTGCTCACCCGCCGGGTGTTGATCCAGGCGGTGCAGCGAGCCCGAGGCGAAGAAGCCGGGAGGAGGAACGGACATGTCTAGCAAAGTGATGGTCTCGACGCATCTCAACGGCCAGGAGGTCACCTTCCTGTGCGAGCCCCGCCAGACCCTGTTGGAGGTCCTGCGGGAGGAGCTGGGCCTGACCGGCTCCAAGGAAGGCTGCGGCAACGGCAACTGCGGCGCCTGCAACGTCCTGCTGGACGGGGTGCTGGTCAACTCCTGCCTGGTGCTGGCCGTGGAGACGGACGGCCGCACGGTGACCACCATCGAGGGCCTGACTCCGCCGGATCGGCTCCTGCCCCTCCAGCAGAAGTTCCTGGAGCACGCCGCCCTCCAGTGCGGGGTCTGTACGCCGGGCTTCATCGTCTCGGCCCAGGCCCTGCTGGAGCAGAATCCCCAGCCCACGGAGGGGGAGGTGCGGCGCTGGCTGGCTGGTAATCTCTGCCGCTGCACCGGCTACGACAAGATCGTGCGGGCTGTGCTGGACACGGCCCAGAGCCTGGCCGGGGATCCGGCCCAGGATTCGGCCAAGGAGGTGGGACGATGAGTGTGGACCCTAAGCGCGACCCCATGAAGGGAAAGACGGACGGCCAGGGCTCAACCCAGAGCAACGGCGATGGCTACAAGGTCATCGGTCGCCGCCCCCTGCGGCCCGACGGCACGGACAAGGTGACGGGCCGGGCCCTCTTCGGCGCGGACATCCGCCTGCCCGACACCCTCTACGGCAAGATCCTGCGCAGCCCCCATGCCCACGCCCGCATCCTCTCCATCGACACCAGCCAGGCCGAGGCCCTGCCCGGGGTCAAGGCGGTGGTCACCGCGGCGGACCTGCCGGACGTGGAGAGCAAGATCCAGGACCTGGGCGAGGGGGCCATCAACCTGCGCTACCTGAGCGACAACCTGCTGGCCCACAGCAAAGTGCTCTACCACGGTCACCCGGTGGCGGCGGTGGCGGCCACCAGCCCCCACATTGCAGAGGAGGCCCTGGCCCTGATCGAAGTGGAGTACGAGCTCCTGCCACCGGTTCTGGACGCCCAGACCGCGATGCGGGAAGACGCGCCCATCCTCCACCCGGATCTGCGCACGGACGAGATGGGCACCCGAGGAGACAAGCCCACCAACGTGGCCAGCCACCTGCGCCATCAGCGGGGGGATCTGGAGGCAGGGTTCGCCGCCGCGGACGTGATCGTGGAGCGGGAGTTCTTCACCAGCCCGGTCCACCAGGGCTACATCGAGCCCCAGGCCACCACGGCCCTCTACAACGCGGACGGCCAGATCACCATCTGGACCACCACCCAGGGCCCCTTCAGCGTCCGAGAGCAGGTGGCCCAGGTGCTGCAGATCCCCATGGGGCGGATCAAGGTCATCCCCACGGAGATCGGCGGCGGCTTCGGCGGCAAGATCAACGTCTACCTGGAGCCGGTGGCCGTGCTCCTCTCCCGCAAGGCTGGTCACCATCCGGTGAAGATGGGGGCCAACAAGGAGGGCAAGATCACGGCGGCCCAGGTTTTCATGGCCTACGAGGCCGGAGCCTACCCTGGCTCGCCCGTGGGGGCTGGCGCAGGGGTGATCCTGGCCCCGTACCGGCTGGAGAACCTGCAGATCGACGGCTACGACGTGGTGGTGAACAAGCCCCGGGCCTCGGCCTATCGAGCGCCGGGTGGCACCAACGCCGCCTTCGCCTCGGAGACGGTCATCGACGAGCTGAGCGAGAAGCTGGGCATGGATCCCCTGGAGTTTCGCCTGATCAACGGGGCCAAGGAGGGGGATCGCCGGGCGGACGGGCCGGTCTACGCCCGCATCGGCTACCTGGAGACGGTGAAGGCCATTCAGGAGCATCCCCACTACACCGCGCCCCTGGAGGGCAAATACCGGGGGCGAGGAGTGGCCTCGGGCTTCTGGTTCAACTGGGGCGGCCGCTCCAGCGCCACGGCCAGCCTCCACGCGGACGGCAGCGTCAGCCTGGTGGAGGGCTCGCCGGATATCGGCGGCACCCGGGCTTCCATCGCCATGCAGCTGGCCGAGTCCCTGGGCATCCCCTACGAGCAGGTCAAGCCCCAGGTCACCGACACGGACTCGGTGGCCTACAACGATGTGACCGGGGGCAGCCGCACCACCTTCGCCACGGGCCTGGCCGCCTACGAGCTGGGCCAGAAGCTCAAGGCAGAGATGCTCCGGCGCCTGGCCGACCTGTGGGACACCCAGCCGGAGGCCATCCAGTACCAGGACGGGGTCT
>WGCB01000807.1 GCA_015494005.1 Caldilineaceae bacterium | reverse complement strand
TGCTGGTGGAGGGCAAAACCCTCAAGGTGGGCGACACCTTCGACGTGCCCGACGTGGGCACCGTGGAGGTCTCTCCCAACTCGGTGCAGGGCTACGACTACGAGGCGGAAGGCAGCGGCATCATCCTCCTGCCAGAGCGGGTGGTCTTCACCATCGACAACATCGACAACTACGATTTCTAGTGGGATGTGGCGCCTGAGTTGTGGTGCGTAGCGTCTGCCGTTTCCCTCGCTACGCACCACAACATCTGTCGACTGAGCCTGCACGCACAGGAGAGCAGCCCATGAACCATCTACTCGCTCTCGACGCCGGAACCGGCAGCGGACGAGCGGTCCTCTTCGACGCCAACGGCCAGCAGCTAGCCGCGGCCAGCCGGGAGTGGACCCACCGCAGCGAGCCCCAGTACCCTGGCTCCATGACCTTCGACCGGGACCACAACTGGCAGCTCCTGGTCGCCTGCATCCGAGAGGTGCTGGACCAGGTCCCCCAGGCCAATGTGGTCGGGGTGAGCACCACCAGCATGCGGGAAGGCATCGCCCTCTACGACGCGGCCGGCCAGGAGCTGTGGGCCTGCGCCAACGTGGACGCCCGGGCCATCCAGGAGGTGCGGGATCTGCGCCAACAGGATCCGGAGCTGGAGTATCGCCTCTACCTGCGCTCCGGCCAGACCTTCGCCCTGGGCGCCGCTCCCCGGCTGCTCTGGCTGCGGCGCCATGAACCGGAGCTCTACGACCGGACGGCCTACGTGGCCATGCTGAGCGACTGGGTGGCCACCCGGCTGGGCGCGCCCATCATGGTGGATCCGTCCAACGGCGGCACGACGGGCCTCTTCAGCCTGGACAGCCGCCGCTGGGACCCCGCCATCGCCGAGGCCTGTGGCCTGCGCACGGATCTGCTCCGGGCGCCCGTGGCCGAGGCCGGCACAGTCATCGGCCAGGTCTCCGCCCAGGCCGCGGAGGCCACCGGGCTGAAACAGGGCACGCCCATCGTCATGGGGGGCGGAGACGCTCAGCTGGGCACCATCGGAGTGGGGGCGGTGGAGCCAGGCCAAGCCGCGGTCTTCGGCGGGTCCTTCTGGCAGCAGGAGGTGAACCTGGATCGGCCCTTGGCGGACGAGAGCGGCCGCATCCGCATGAACTTCCACGCCGTGCCGGACCTGTGGCAGGCGGAGGCCATCGTCTTCTTCCCGGGCATCGCCGTGCGCTGGTTCCGGGACGCCATCTGCTCGGACATCAAGGCCCAAGCTCAGGCCGAAGGGCGGGACGCCTATGCGCTGCTGGAGGAGATGGCGGCCCAGACGCCGCCAGGGGCCCACGGCATCCTGCCCATCTACTCGGACGCCATGGACTACATGCACTGGCGGCACGCCGCGCCCTCCTTCTTGAATCTGACCGTGGATCCCACCCTCACCACCCGAGGCGCGCTCTTCCGGGCCCTGCAGGAGAACGCCGCCATCGTCACCCGGGCCAACCTGGAACGGATTGCCCAGGTCACGGGCGCCTACCCCTCCCATGTGATCTTCGCCAGCGGCGCCTCCAAGGGCCCGCTCTGGTGCCAGATCCTGGCCGACGTGCTCCAGGTGCCGGTGCACACCCGGGTGGTCAAGGAGGCGACGGCCCTGGGTGCGGCCATCTGCGCCGGGGCTGGCGTGGGCCTCTACCCGGACATCCCCAGCGCGGCCCAGGAGCTGGTGCAGGAAGAGCGCATCTACCAGCCGGATCCCGTCAACGGGCCGGTCTACGAGGAGGTCTTCCAGCGCTGGCAGGCGGCCTATCCGGTGCAGCTGGCCCTGGCCGACCAGGGGGTGACCACCTCCATGTGGCGGGCGCCGGGAGAGTGAGAGGGGCTCTCGGCCTTTCGCTCCGTTTGTTCATCGTTCAACTGCTCACATTTTTCGTGGAGAGAAATCAATGGAACCGTTCAAGATACACGAGAGCGAGGTGGCGTACCGCTTCGATGGCGTGTCCGGACCCAAATACCTGATGCGAGGACCTCGTTCCGACTTCGGGCTGGTGATCCTCATGCCGGGCGAGGACTTTCAGACCCACTATCACCGTGCCATCGAGGAGAACTTCTACACCCTCGAGGGCAGTGTGGACATCTACATCAACGGGGAAAAGTGGACCTTGAATCCGGGAGAGCTCTGCCATGTGCCGCCTCTCCACCCCCACTACCTGATCAACCAGGGGGACGTGCCCTGGAAGGCCATCTTCGTCAAGGCGCCCTACGACCCCAAGGACAAGGTGAACGTGACCTGGCTCCCTGGGGACGAGCTCCCGGCCATCGAATAGGGGCTGGAGGCCCTAGGCACCGGTCCGGGGGCGGGTGTGGCGACCGGACAAAACAAAAGGGGCAGCGACGGATGTTTCCATCGCTGCCCCTTTTTGGATGGGAGGCCCAGCTGCCAGGAGTGAGCCCCCAGGCTGCTTCTGCAGCTACTTCAGCAGCTTCTCCAGGTCCTCGACGACCTCATCGTAGGCGCCCTTGTCCACGTCCGCCAGGATCTCCTCGATGGCCGCCTTCTGCTGGGCGTCCGTGGAGAGGTCCAGGGCCTCGTTCAGCTCCTCGGTGACCTTCTCCCAGTCCCCGACGTTCCTAAGGATTCTACAGCCCTGCAACGCGTCGGATGCCCTTGGCGGGCAGGTTGCCCCCTTACATCAAGTGGGACGGACAATCCACACCCAACCTCAACGATTTACATACGAATCATTGCCAAACGATTGACTTTCGTTGCATCTGAGGATATACTGAACATATCGTGTTTCCTCTTCGTTGACCAGGTCCTCTCTCCCGTTGATTCGTGTACACCCCGTGCGCAAAGGAGGCCTGCCATGACGTGAACTCTCTTGAATCCACAGCCGTGCCTCTGTTTTGTTGATCCGCACCAACGAAAGACGTCCCCGATGAAACCGATCTTCGCTGTGCTGACTGCCCTCGCCCTGCTGCTGGCCGGCTGCCAGGCCTATCCCTTTGCCCCGACCAATCCACCGCCGCCCCCCATCTGCGAGGAGCTGGCCCAACAGGAGCAGAGCCCAGAGAATCTATCGTTCGAGACAATTGCCAGGGAGTCCTACAACATTCCATGGAGAGAATCCGAATGGACAGATCCTGAGCTGTTCGTGTTGACGTCAGCTGAGGATATCTCGGCGATCGAGCAATATATTGCGCCCGATGTAGTCGCAGCTTTGAAAGCAACAAATTTCGATGATGCTGTCGTGCTGGCAGCCTTTTCGGGGTGGATGCCTCATGGTGCCTGGCAGTTCTGTGTTACGAGCAGCACCCAACAGCAAAATAAGATCCTCCTTCACACCCATTTGATTGACTCCCCTGTCGCTCCGGCTACAATTGCATTCTACTATCACCTGCTTCAACTAGCGCGAGAGGAGCTGCCAACCGGAGAAATCACTTTTTCTTTGGCTCTCACCACGCACCGATATGTAGCTTTGAATGGTCAAACTGTATTGGAAGCGTCTCAGGAAGAGATCGTCGCCTCTGTAACCCGTTCATTGCCTTGATACTTCAGACCTCGAGGAGATAAAGTATGGACACCAAACGAATCACACGCTCCTGGATATTGACGGGTATAGCTCTCCTGACCCTGACCACTGTTGCCCTGTGGACACTGACGCCGGGCGTCCGCGCCCAGACAGACAGACAGACAGATAACACCCTTTACGAGTCCTCTGCCCACGCCGACCCCCACCGCGCAAGCCCTCTCCCGTGAAGCCCAGATTGCCTTGAACTACCTCGCCGCCCAACACGGCCTCTCGCCCGCCGATCTCCAGATCGTCAACGAACACCCACGCACCTACCCCCTCATCGGCCGCAGCTTCAAAGCCTTCACCATCTGGACCCGGGACCCCAAGGATTTCCGGGAGTTCCACCTGTTGGTGGAGTTGGAGAGCGGCGTGGTCGAGGCGGATGTCAACGCCATCGTCGCCCAAGAACAGGGCTGCCTACCGGGCCAGATACGGCAAGCTGACGCCGGCGCTGTACGAACGCCTGCAGCAGGCCAAGGAGGGCGAGTTGCTGCCCATCGCGGTGTGGATGGCGCCGGACCCGGCTGCGCGCAGCCAGGAGACGATTTTCGCCGAGCTGGTCAGGCAGTTCCCCGGCGCGGCCGAGGCGCTGGCGCGGTATGGCGTGCCCTGGAGGGTGGACGATGCGACCGTCGGTGAGAAGATTCGGCAGGCGTATTTCCGTGCGCTGTCCGACGACGCCCTCCGCCGGCTGTGGCCCCTGGCAGAGCAGTTGAAAGGACAGGGGAGCGAGGTGACCACTCTGGAACCCGTGCCTTCCCTCTTTGCCCGCCTGCCCAAATCGGCCGGCAACGACGCAGGAAACGTTACCTCTCCGGGCAAGGGCTGGAACGTCATCACCGTTGGCGCTATCAACGATCAAGGCAATTCCAACTGGTCCGATGACGTGATGTGAGGAAACCAGAGACACTCCGGATTGCCTCTCCACCCCCACTACCTGATCAACCAGGGGGACGTCCCCTGGAAGGCCATCTTCGTCAAGGCGCCCTACGACCCCAAGGACAAGGTGAACGTGACCTGGCTCCCTGGGGACGAGCTCCCGGCCATCGAATAGGGGCTGGAGGCCCTAGGCACCGGTCCGGGGGCGGG
>WGCB01000806.1 GCA_015494005.1 Caldilineaceae bacterium | reverse complement strand
TTATAGGGAAGGCAGGGCGGGGTGTCAAAGCAGGGCGGGGAGAGCTGTGGGGAAGTGGAGGTCAAGCGCCGAACTGGCTCAGGGCCAGGCGCAGGCGCTCCTCCACGCCGGTGACGTCGCTGGGAAGCTGCTGGACCATGCGCTGGGCTTCCACCACACTGTAACCCAGCGCGATGAGGGCCTCCACCACCTCCATGTCCGCCTCGGTGGCCTGGGCCAGGCCAGCCATCTCCCCTTCCGCGGGCAGCAGCTTGCCCTTGAGCTCCAGGATGATCTTCTCGGCCGTGCGCTTGCCTATGCCGGGGACTCGGGTCACCACGCCAGGCTCCCGGTTGCTCACGGCCAGGCGCAGGGCATCCGGCGTCAGGGTACCCAGGACGGCCAGGGCCACTTTGGGCCCCACGCCGCTGACCCCCAGCAGCAGCTCGAAGATGGCCAGCTCCTCCTCCGTCTCGAAACCGTAGAGGCGCAGCTCGCTCTCTCGCACGTGGAGATAGGTGTGGAGGGTCACCGGTGTGTCGGGGCGGTAGCGGGCCACGGTGGGCTCCGGCGCGAAAACACGCAGGCCGATGCCGCTGCCTGCGTTTCCGATCTGCACGATGAGGTTGTTGCTGCCGGTGGCCAGCACTCGTCCTGTGACGAGACGGATCATGCGTCTACCTGGTTGGAACCGGGGGGATTGGCCTGCACGGTGGTCTTCGCGGCGCTCTTCGCGGTGTCCGCAGCCCGGCTTTTGGAGGGGGAGTTGCCCGGGATGGTGAATTTATACCCTACCCGGCGCACGGTGCGCAAATATTTGGGGGCGGAGGGGTTCTCTTCGATCTTCTCACGCAGACGGCGCATGGCCACTTCCACCAGGTTGGTCCCGCCGTCGAACTCGTAGCCCCAGACTTCCTTGAAGAGCACGTCCTTGGGGACCGGGCGGTTGGCGTTGTGCATGAGAAAGCGCAGCAGCTGGTACTCGATGGGGGTCAAATGGACCGGTTCCTCCCGCACCCAGACGGTCCGCTCTTCGTCGTTGAGCCGGATGCCGCCGTACTCCAGGATGGGGAAGACCGGGGGCTCCTTGGCCCAGGCGATCCGCCGCAGAATGGCCTGGAGCCGGGCCTGGACCTCCTTGAAGGTGAAGGGCTTGGTGATGAAATCGTCCGCGCCCAGCTCGAAGCCGCGCACCACGTCCTCTGGGCTGGAGAGGGCGGTGAGCATCACGATAGGCACGTCCGACCGCTTGCGGATCTCTGTGCAGACGGTGAAGCCATCCACGTGGGGCATCATGATGTCCAGGAGGATCAGGTCGTACTGGTTCTGGTTGAAGTGCTCCAGGGCCTCCGCGCCGTCGTTGGCCGTATGCACCAGATAGCCCTCCTGCTCCAGGGAGATGGTGAGGAGGTTGCGCAGGAACTCCTCATCCTCCGCTACCAGGATGGTGGGACCGGGTTGGTTGCGTCGTGCCGTATCGGAAGCTGGGCTCATCATGGTCTGGAATCCAGAGGGCTATGAACGGTTGTATCGTGTCACGGATACAGGTCAGCGGAATGGGTCGATTGCAAGCGATGTCAGGTTCCCAGACGCCTGGGATATGCGCCACGGCCTGTGTCTATTTTGATGGCGCGCGTACTTTCGATGTTACACGTGGAGGCCTGATAGGGCATCAAGCAATTCGCTCAAGTTCAGATCAGTTGCCTTCCCCCTCGGTTTCGGTGAGGGCCGCCTGGTAGACAGCCTGCTGTAGGTGGCAAAGGGCCACGGCCACACCGTCCGCGGCGTCATCGGGCCGGGGGATCTGGTCCAGCTCCAGGATGTGCTGGACCATCTGCTGCATCTGGGCTTTGTCCGCCTTGCCGTAGCCGGTGAGGGCCTGTTTGATGGCCGCAGGCGTGTACTCCGCCACCGTCAGCCCATGGACGGCCGCTGCCAACAGCGCGGCGCCCCGGGCCTGGCCCACGGAGATGGCCGTGGTCACGTTGCGGCCGAAGAAGAGCTCCTCCACTGCCATGACGTGGGGCTGAAACTCCTCGATGATGGCTTCCAGGTCCCGGAAGATCTCCAGCAGACGCAGGTGCATGGCCTGTCCCGGCTCGGTGCGGACCACGCCGCAGGCCAGGAGCCGGAAATCGCCCTGGGCCGTCCGGGCCACCACGCCGTAGCCGGTGGACGCTGTGCCAGGATCGATGCCCAGCACCACCAGCTCATCTTGATATTGGCTTGTGGACCGTCCTTGAAGGTGGCTCGTCATGGTGTCCAGGATGGGGGGGAAAGGGGAAAGCGGCCCGTTCCCAGGGCAGGCCGCTACGCCAGCTGGGCGATGACCTCGTCCGTCAGCTCCAGGTTGTGGTGGACCTTGGAGACATCGTCCAGCTCTTCCAGGGCTTCGATCAGGTTCATCACGGTGACGCTCTCCTCCGGACTCAGGCTCAGGGTGACGTTGGGCTGCATGATCAGCTCCGACTGATCCGGCTTCAGCCCGGCCTCTTCCAGCGCCTGGCTGACCTGGGCCAGGTCTGTGCGGGCGGTGTAGACCTCGATGGCGTCATCGCTGATCTCCACGTCGTCCGCGCCGGCCTCCAGGGCCACCATGAAGACCTCGTCCGGGTCGATGCCCCGGTCGTTGCCCTCCTCGTCCTGGCGGTTGAAGAGGATGTACCCCTTGGACGTGAACTGCCAGGCCACGGAGCCCGGCTCGCCCAGGCTGCCGCCCGCTCGGGTGAAGGCCCGGCGCACCTCGGAGATGGTGCGGTTGCGGTTGTCCGTCAGGCACTCCACCAGGATGGCCACGCCGTGGGGGCCGTAGCCCTCGTAGGTCACCTCTTCGATCTCCGCCGCGTCCTTGTCCAGGCCCGCGCCCCGGCGGATGGCCCGCTCGATGTTGTCCTTGGGCATGTTCACAGCCCGGGCCCGCTCCACGGCCAGGCGCAGGCGGATGTTGGCGCTGGGATCCGCTCCTTCCCGGGCCGCCACTTGGATCTCCCGGGCCAGCTTGGTGAAGAGCTTGCCCCGGGCGGCGTCGTTGGCGCCCTTTTTGCGTTTAATTGTCGACCATTTCGAATGTCCAGACATATCTTTTTCTCCTCTCTGTCTCTCGAATGCTGCGGCATGCCCCTCCGAGCACGCCGTGCCTCGCTCGGCCTCTCAGTCTCCCCCTGGCGCTCTTTCCTCGGCCAGAGAGCCCGCCCCGTCCGGGGAGGCGGTGACGGGAACCCGATGCCCGGCAGCAGAAGGGCGGCCTGTCCGGTGTTCCACCGCCGCCTCGATCAAGCCCAGGAAGAGGGGATGAGGCTTGGTGGGCCGGCTCTTGAACTCCGGATGGAACTGGCTGCCCACCATGAAGGGGTGGTCCCGGATCTCGGCCACCTCCACCAGCCGCCCGTCCGGAGACTGGCCGCTGATCACCAGCCCGTGCTGGACCAGCTCCTCCCGGTAGGCGTTGTTGAACTCGAAACGGTGCCGGTGGCGCTCGTCCACGGTGGGGCCCATGCCGCAGGCCTGGTAGGCCGCCGCCGCCTTGGTGCCCGGCTCCAGCTGGCAGGGGTAGATCCCCAGGCGCATGGTGCCGCCCATGTCGGCGATGTCCCGCTGCTCGGGCAGCAGGTCGATGACCGGGATCTCCGTGCTGATGTCGAACTCGGTGCTGTTGGGCTCGTCGCTCTGGTAGACGTGCCGGGCGAACTCGATGCAGAGCACCTGCATCCCCAGGCAGAGGCCCAGGTAGGGCACTTTGTTCTCCCGGGCGTAGCGGGCGGCCTGGATCTTGCCCTCGATGCCCCGGTAGCCGAAGCCGCCGGGCACCACGATGCCGTCCACCTGGTCCAGAAGATCGTGCCCGCGCCCCTTTTCCAGCTCTTCCGAGTTGATCCAGACCAGATCCACGTCGTGGCCGGCGGCCAGGGCGGCGTGGAAGAGGGCCTCCCGCACGCTCAGGTAGGCGTCCTCCAGCTCCACGTACTTGCCCACGATGCCGATGCGCACCGATTCTTTGGGCCGGAAAATGTCATCCACGAAGTGGCGCCAGGCCGCCAGCCCTTCCTCCGCCTCCTGGGTGGGGGTGAGGCCCAGGCTGTGGACCAGCCAATCCCCCAGGCCGGCTTCCTCCAGGACCAGAGGCACCTGGTAGATGCTCTGGGCGGTGACCAGGGGAATGACCGCCTCTTGCTCCACGTCGCAGAAGAGGGCCACCTTCTCCGTGACCTCCTCGCCCACCGGGTAGTCGCTGCGCAGGATGATGGCGTCGGGCTGGATGCCGATGCCCCGCAGCTCTCGCACGCTGTGCT
>WGCB01000805.1 GCA_015494005.1 Caldilineaceae bacterium | reverse complement strand
GTATAAAATATCTGACGCGTTTGTCAACAGCAACATTTTTTACCACATCCCGGACAGATCGACAAAGGCCATGGGACGGGGTGGGGAGGCTGGCCCACCTGAGGCCGGTGAGCCCGGCCTGCCTGGACGCCTGGAACCGGGCTGCTCGGGGGGATTTCGAGAAAGGCAGGACCATCCGACGGGAGCGTTGCGGCTGGACGGCCTGGCCAGGCGGCGGGCGTGGATAGGGGCGATTCCCCCTCGCACCTCCCATCATCCGAAGAGCGCCAACGGGGTTGACAAATGTTGGCGGCTGTACTATTCTTATCACTAAAGTGATATCAAATCACATTTGTGAATCCCCCGCTGTCTCTTCACGCTCTCTTCGCTCTTCGCCTGCCCGGCCAAGGAAGCCACCTTGTCGTGCCCGTTGCTGTGCCTGTCCTCCCCCTGACAGGCGCCCGGCATGCCGAAGGGTCGACTCGCCGAACTCGATATCGGTCCCATCCAGTCCCTGTGCAGCCCAACGGAGATCCTCCATGGGGAAGAACGCCGATCCGTCCCAGGCCCAGCCGACGCCCCAACCGGACAGCCCGACCACGCCCTTGATCGCTTTGAAGAACATCTGGAAGGTGTTCGACGGCGTCCCTGTGCTCTGGGGCATTGACCTGGATCTGAAGCCCGGCGAGATCCACGCGCTGCTGGGGGGCAACGGCTCGGGCAAGTCCACGACCATGAAGATCCTCTCCGGGGTCTACACGCCCGAAGAGGGGACCATCGAGCTCGATGGGCGTCCCGTGACCATAGACAGCCCCAGCCTGGCCCACGAGCTGGGGATCTACATGGTGCCCCAGGAGCCCCACATCTTCCCCCACCTGACCATCGAGGAGAATCTCTTGCTGGGCACGGGAATGGAGCGCCAGCACGCCCAGGCCCGGATCCGGCAGCTGGCCGAGGAGATGGGCTTCGACAGCCCGCTCTCCGCCCTGGCTGGCTCCCTGAGCATCGCCAACCAGCAGCTCCTGGAGATCATCCGGGGGCTGGTGCGCAACGCCAAGATCCTGATCCTGGACGAGCCCACCTCGGCCCTGACCTTCCGGGAAGTGGAGCATCTCTTCGAGCGCATGCGCCGGCTGGCGGATCGGGGCATGGGCCTCTTCTTCATCTCCCACCGGCTGAACGAGGTGCTGGCCATCTCCCACCGCATCAGCGTGCTGCGGGACGGGGTCTTCGTGCTCAGCGCGGCCACCGAGTCCCTCACCTCCCGGGACCTGGTGCGGGCCATGCTGCCCGAGACCTCCTCCACGGTGCACCTGCAGGAAAACGGGCGAACTCGCCCTGGGGAGCTGCCCCTGGACCAGCCATGCCTGGAGGTGCGCCATCTCAGCGGGGAGCTCTTCCAGGACGTGAGCCTGCATGTGAAACCCGGCGAAGTGCTGGGGCTGGCGGGCCTGGTGGGCGCCGGGCGGACAGAACTGGCCCGGGCCATCGTGGGCCTGGACCAGAACGTGCAGGGGGAGGTCTTCATCCGGGGCCAGCAGGTGACGGAACGGGATCCCCGGCGCTGCCAGGAGCTGGGCCTGGTCTACGTCCCGGAGGACCGCCACGCCCACGGCATCTTCCTGGATCTCCCCAACCTCTACACCATCAGCGCCTCCATTCTGCCCCGGCTGGGGCGCTACCTCATCTCGTCCCAAGAGGAGCAGGCCATCGCCCAGCGCTACGTGGAGAAGCTGGCCATCAAGGTCAGCAGCCTCTACCAGCCGGCCCGCACCCTGTCCGGTGGCAACCAGCAGAAGGTGGTCCTGGCCAAGGCCCTGGCCAGCCAGCCCCACGTCATCATCCTGGACGAGCCCACCCGGGGGGTGGATGCCCAGGCTCGCCAGGATGTCTACCAGCTCATCCACTCCTTGACCGACCAGGGCGTGGGGGTCCTGCTGATCTCGTCCGAGCTGGAAGAGGTCATGGAGCTGAGCGATCGGATCCTGGTCATGTACCAAGGCCGGGTCATGGCGGAGTTTGCCCACGCCGAGTGCACGGTGGAAGAAGTCATGGCCGCCTCCTTCGGTTTGCAAGGTGATCCACAGACATGAACCGCATTCTGCGCAGCCGAGAAGCCCTTGTCCTGATACTGCTCTTCGTGCTGGTGGCCCTCATCGGGGCCATCAACCCCAACTTCCTGCGGGCGCGCAGCCTGCTGAACGTGGTGAACAGCAGCCTGATCCTGGTCCTCATCGCCATCGGCGAGATGTTCGTGGTGGTCACCGGGGGCATCGACGTCTCCGTGGGGGCCATCACCGGCCTCAGCGCGGTGATCCTGGGGACCAGCCTCAACGCCGGCGTGCCCCTGCCCCTGGCCATCCTCCTGACCCTGCTCACAGGGCTGGTGGCAGGCTCCGTGAACTCGGTGGGGATCACCTTCTTCCGGGTGCCTCCCATCATCATGACCCTGGGCACCTTGGGCGTCTACCGGGGCCTGATGCTGATCATCACCGGGGGCAGCTGGATCGAGACCATCCCGCCCAACATCAAGGCCATGGCCAGCTGGTCCCTGCTGGGGGTGCGGGTCTTCGCCTGGGTCGTGCTGCTCATCGCCATCCTGGCCACCCTGCTGGTGCGCCGGCTGCGCCAGGCCCGCTACCTCTACGCGGTGGGGGACAACAAGGACGGGGCCTACCTGCTGGGCATCCCTGTGAAGGCCACGCTCTTCGCGGCCTATGCCCTGGCCGGCCTCTTCGCCGGGGCCGCGGCGGTGATCTTCGTGGCTCAGATCGGCTTCGTCCCCATGCAGACGGGCAACGGCCAGGAGCTCAAGGCCATCGCCGCGGTGGTGCTGGGCGGCGTCAACCTGACCGGCGGCGTGGGTTCGCCCATCTCCGCGGTGATCGGGGCCCTCTTCCTCACCGCCATCGACAGCATGCTGGTCTTCCTGAAGGTGCCCGGCTTCTGGAACAACGCCTTCGGGGGCGCCATCCTGCTCATCGCCGTCTACGTGGACTACCGCATCCGCCGCACCTTGGACGCCCGGCAGCGCCAGATCCGAGCCCAGGTCCGGGCCTCCAAGATGCCCGAGATCCGCCCCCAGCCCGTCACGGAGGAGGCGCGATGAAGATCGTGAAGTGGATCCGTAGCTGGGAGTTCTCCCTGGTCTGGCTCCTGGTCCTGGAGGTGCTGGTGCTGGGCGCCATCAACCCCAGCTTCCTGAACCTGGAGAATCTGCTTTTCTCCACCAGCGACTTCACCCACATCCTGCTGGCGGCCCTGCCCCTCACCCTGGTGATCATCACCGGCGGCATCGACATCTCCGGCGTCTCCATCATGGGGCTGGCCTCCATTGTCCTGGGGCTCGCCTGGGTGGCCGGGGTGAACGTCTTCCTGGCCATGTTCCTGGCCCTGCTGATCGGCGTGCTGGCAGGCATGTTCAACGGCCTGTTGGTGGCCAACACAGACATCCCGCCTCTGGTGATCACCCTGGGCACCCTCTTCATGTTCGCCGGCATCGCCACCGGTCTGCCCGGCCTGCTGGACGCCCTGGGCTTCGAGGCCTACGGGGTGGCGGGCTTCTCCGCCTACCTCTACGAGGGCATCACCGGCCTGCCCCGGAGCTTCACCAACCTGGCCCACGGTGGGCTGGGCTGGATCCCCAATCCGTTGATCATTGTCCTGGCTTTCTCCTTGCTGTTGTCTGTGGTGTTGCACCGAACCCGCTTTGGCCGCTATCTCTACCTGATCGGCGTGAACGCGGAAGCCGCCCATTACAGTGCCGTGCCGGTCAAATCGGTGACCATCGCTGCCTACGGCCTCAGCGGGTTCGGTGCCGCCCTGGCTGGCGTGCTCCTCACGTCCTACTTCACCTCCGCCCGCTCGGATCTGGGCAGCGAGGCCCTGCTCCCCATCATCACGGCTGTGGTCCTGGGCGGCACGGACATCATGGGGGGCAGCGGCACCGTGGTGGGGACGCTCCTGGCTGGGATGCTCATCGGCTTCCTGCGCCAGGGGCTGCTGGCCATGGGTGTCACCAGCGACGTGGTTCCAGTGGTGGTGGGAGGGTTGCTCATCCTGGTGGTGGCCATCAAGCTCCTCCTCTCTGCCTTCAACCAGTACCGCATCAACCGCCGTGCCCTGCAGTCTCGCGGATCGGAGAAAGGAGGTGGTTCGTCCGTCGGATAGATGTGTTCAGCTTTCAGGTTCCCGTTCCCCCTTTTCTTCCGTTTCTCCATTTTCCACAAGGAAGGGACTCCCATGAACCACAACACACGATTTCGGAAGCTGTTCGTTCTGACCACGCTGCTGCTGATGCTCGGGCTGGTGCTGAGCGCCTGCGCCGCGCCGGCCCAGGCCCCCAGC
>WGCB01000804.1 GCA_015494005.1 Caldilineaceae bacterium | reverse complement strand
TAGTCGTATCTCATTTGCTCAACCGTACTCGCTCCCGAAAATCCCGGTTGCGTAGAGCCAAACATATGGCCCCTACCCAAATGTGACATTGTCAAAGTAATGAGTGATGAATATAGCATACGGTGACGCGGGGAAGCAACTGGGCGGCTCATCCGACGCTCACCAGCGCGATGCCCCCGGTGATGAGCAGGGCAGCAACCAGGCGCAGACGGGCGGCGGGCTCGTGGAAGATCAGGATGCCCCCCACCACGCCCAGCACGATGCTGAACTGGCGCAGGGCCACCACGTAGCTGGCCCGGGGTGTGAGCTGGTAGACCCACAGGATGGGGATGTAGGCGCCGACGACGAAGAGGGCCATGAGGGCGGCCTGTCGCCACTGGCGGCCGTCCCCCAGGGGCAGCTCGGCTCGGATCAGCCAGCGCAGGGCCGCGTAGAGATAGGGCGCGGCCAGAAACCACTGCAGGCCCGCGTATCGGGCGGCGCTGAGCAGCCCGGGCGGCGCTCGCTCCAGCGCGATCTTGTCCACCAGGGTGTAGCCCACCGTGGCCCCCGCGGTGACCCACACCCAGCACAGGGCCCTGCTCCGGTAGCGTTCCCAGGGGAGGCGGTGCAGGGAGTCCAGGGGCGCCAGCAGGCAGCCGGCGGTCACCAGGAGCATGCCCAGCAAGCCCAGCGCCGTGGGCGAGCGGCCTCGCAGGGTGTCCGCCAGGGCCAGGATCAGCACCGGCAAGGCCCGGGCCACCGGATAGACCACGGTGAAGTCCCCGCTCCGGTAGCCCATGAAGAGCCCCAGGAGGTAGACGGCCTGGAAGAAGCCGGTCACCGGCAGGAGGAGCCAGACCAGGGCGGGGAAGGGCGATCCAAAGAACTGGAGCCACAGGGCCGGTGCGACGCCCACCAGGCCAGCCACCAGGGCCGCTCGCAGGAAGAGGCCGGCGTCCCCGCGGTGGGTGTGGGCAAAGAGGTTCCACCCGGCATGGAACAGGGTGGAGAGGAGGACCAGGCCGAGCGCAGGGGCCGACACGGGGCGTCCCGGGCTAGTCGATGGGCTGCAGCTTGTAGACGTGCCGGTCGCAGTCGTAGAGGCCCCAACTGGGCGCGCCGAAGCGTCCCATCACCTCCCCAGGGTTGACCAGGAAGCACTTCCCGATCTGCTCCCAGTTCTGCAGGTGGTTGTGGCCGTAGCAGACCAGGTCGAACTGGCCGGACTGGGCGATGCGCCGGGCTGGTTCCGGGTAGTGGATCAGGGCCACCTGGCGGCCACCGATGCTCAGCTCCGCATAGGGGCCGTGGAGGGTCACATGGGGGAACTTGGAGGCCACCTGGAGCTGAAGGCGGCCGTCGCCGTCGTTGTTCCCCTCGATGATGTGGATGGGGCCGGCGAAAGCCTCCGCCAGCTGGGCCACGATGAAGGGGGCCACCAGATCCCCCAGGTGCAGCAGCACGTCCGCTCCCTGGGCGTTCACCTGTGCCAGGGCCTTCTCCAGGTTCCAGATGTTGTCGTGGCTGTCCGACAGTATGGCGATCTTGGTCATGGTTCTCCCTCTGTTTGGCTCCCAGACTGTTTGGCTCCCAGGCTGTTTGGCTCACAAGGTCTGTTTGACCGGCTTCCCGTCCTTCATCACTAGGGCGATGTTGTCCACGTTCTCCAGGCTGCGGATGTCGGCCAGGGGATCTGTGCGGGTGACGATCACGTCGGCCAGCTTGCCCGGCTCCAGGGTGCCCACCTGGTCCTGCCAGCCCAGGCACTCGGCCGCAGTCTTGGTGGTGGCCACAATGGCCTCCATGGGGCTCATGCCCACGTCGCACATGAGGCCCAGCTCCCGCAGGTTGGTGCCGTGGGGCATGACCCCCGCGTCCGTGCCCATGGCGATCTTCACCCCGGCTTGGTAGGCCCGGGCGATGCTCTCCCGATGGATCTCCACGGTCTCTCGAGCCTTGCGCAGGCCGTACTCGGGCATGCCGCTGTTGGGGCGCTCCCCGGCCTCCAGGACGGCCAAGGGGGCGAGGAGGGTGGGCACCAGGAAGGTGCCGTGCTCCAGCATCAGGTCGATGGCCTCGTCGTCCAGGAAGATGCCGTGCTCGATGGAGTGGATCCCGGCCCGGACTGCGTTCTTGATCCCCTCTGCTCCCTGGGCATGGGCCATGACCTTGACTCCCCGGCGGAAGCGGCCTTCCTGGACCATGACCCGCAGCTCCTCCTCGGTGAACTGGGTGAATTCCGGGTGGTCCGTGGGGCTGAGGACGCCGCCGGTGGCGCAGACCTTGATCACCTCCGCGCCGGCCCGCAGGACCTCCCGCACCTTCTTGCGCACCTCCTCCACGCCGTCGCAGAGGCCGCCGGGGTTGCCCGGGTAGGGCGGGAAGAGGTCCAGGGTGTTGCCGGAGAGCATCCAGCCGTCCCCGTGGCCGCCGGTGGTGGTGAGGACGGAGATGCTGATCTGCATGCGGGGGCCCAGGACCAGCCCCTGCTCCACGGCCTGCTTCACGCCCACGTCCGCGCCCCCGGCGTCCCGCACGCTGGTGACACCGGCCTCCACCGTGCGGCGCATGTGGTGGATGGCCTTGTAGAAGTTGAACGAGAAGGGCGTGGTCAGCAGTTGGGGGATGTTGACCCCCTCCAGCATGAGGTGCACGTGGGTGTCGATGAAACCGGGGAGGATGGCGCCGCCCTGGGCGTCGATCTGGGTGACCGGGCCATCGGGCTGGGGCAGCTGACTGCGGGGGCCGGCGGCCAGGATGCGGTTGTCCTGGATGAGCACCGCGCCGTCCTGGATGGGGGATGCGCCGGTGCCGTCGATGAGTGTGCCGTTGTGGATCAGGATGGTGCTCATGGGAAGGCTCCTGGTGTGGGCGGTGGAAATGTCTGGGGAAATGAGGGGACATGGGTAGTATAGCCAATCCGGCGCGGAAGTTCAAAGAAGCGAGTTTCGGCGGCGCTTTCGGCAAGGATCCGGGAAGGGAGCGTAGGGCAGGCGGTGCCCAAAAGAAGGGTGTTCGGCAGACCGTCGTCAGGGCAAGATCGGGGTGGGAGAGGGTACAATTTGGGGGAACGAACGATAAACTGAATTTTGCAGATGGATGGGAGGGGAATGTTGGCAAATAGACATAATTAACCTGCTTGTCAGCGTCTTGTAACAAACCACAGGCAATTTTTCAGCTATAATTAGTACTACAGGGCTAATTGTTTGTGCGTAGACCCGAGATCTCACTGCTCCGGGATCTCATCTGTCCGGGACTTCATCTCAACACCGATCGCATCCTTTTTCGCCTTTCGTTCCCTTCACCTGTCCTCAACGGCGAGGGCGCCCATCGAGGCCAGCGGACCTAAACGGATAAAGGGGATTTGTCAGCTAGGTGTAACGCCACACGGTACAAAAGTACTGTATCATGTGATGACTGTAGCCGACCTGTGTGCACCCTCTTATCTCTGGCAGGTCTGTAGGCTGTCCGTCCTTGGCTGTTGATTCTCCACGCAATCCTGTGCATTGCAGCGTGTCCCGGCACGCACCTCCTTGTCCGAGAGCCTGTGCTCGATGGGACGATTCCTGGCAACAATCGAGGTTGCACTCCCCATGGATGTGGATTGGACATGTCCATGGGAAGGGAGTTGTACAGACCGGATGTTGCCAGGCAGACAGGAAACATCCAGGCGCCGCCTCTGGGGGTTCGGCAGAGAGAGGCTGGAATCCAGAGCATGACGAGCGAAACAGAAGTGTACGACGCGAAGAAAACAAGGGGCACTCCCTTGCGAAATCTATCATCACTGCCCACATCGCACCGAGGGCACAGCAGCCCAGACCCACTGAGGTCGCAGGAGAGAGAACCCATGACCGAGCTTGTCCCCATCCATTCACCGCCTGTCCTGTTGTTTCGCAAGCGCTACGAGGTCGCCAAGCGCATCATGGACCTGACGCTGGTCATCCTGGCCCTGCCGGCCCTGCTGGTGATCATGGCCCTGGTGGCCCTGGCCATCTGGATCGACGATCCCGGCCCCATCTTCTTCGTGCAGATGCGCACGGGCAAGGGAGGCCGTCGCTTTCCCATGTACAAGTTCCGCACCATGGTCAAGGACGCGGAGGAAAAGAAGAAGGAGCTGGCCCATCTGAACGAACTCACCTGGCCCGATTTCAAGATCACCAACGACCCGCGCATCACCCGGGTGGGCCGGATCCTGCGCAAGACCAGCCTGGACGAACTGCCCCAGGTCTTCAACGTCCTGAAAGGGGACATGAGCCTGGTCGGCCCTCGGCCCACCTCCTTCGACTCGTCCACCTACTCCCTCTGGCACACCGAGCGGCTGGAGGTGTTGCCGGGCATCACCGGGCTGTGGCAGGTGAGCGGACGCAGCAGCCTGGATTTCGACGAGCGACTGCGGCTGGACATCGAGTACATCGAGCGGCGCAGCCTCTGGCTGGACATCCAGATCCTGTTCCGGACTGTGGCCGCTGTGTTCACCCAGCGAGGGGCGTACTGACCGATGGTTTACTCCGGCAGATGAATCCTCTGTTTGCCGGGCGCGCAGTTCACAGGAAGGCCAACACCGATGAAGACATTGCGCTACTGGCTTGCCGCTGCCTGCATCTGGTTGTTCCTGCTCTACAACGTGGAGCGGCTGGGAGGGGTGCTCAACATCGCCCCCTTCGTCTACATCTACACCATCCTCTGCGCGGTGACGATCCTGATCTTCCCCCGCCTGCAGCGAATCCCGCTGCATTGGCTCCTGGCCGGGGCCACACTGCCCTACGTGGGCTTGAAGCTCTACCTTCCCCAGGCCCAGGTGGCCATGCCCCTGCCCATCGCAGTGACGGAGATCAGCGGCATCTGGCTTACCCTCGCTCTGATGCGCCGCATCGGGCTGGGCATGGAGGCTCTGCGCCAGACCATCGAGGATCTGACCATCGGCCACCTCAAGGATGGCACCCATCCCTTCGAGACAGGCCAGGGATACCTCTACCGGGAGATGCGTCGGGCCCGGCAGCACCAGCATCCCGTGACGCTGATCGCCCTGGCTGCCACGCCCAACTCCAGGGACATGTCCCTGGACCTGTTCATTCGCCAGGCTCAGCAGGAGATCGTCCAGGAGTACATCAACGCCAAGATCGCTCACCTGTTGGTCCAGGAGTTGGAGGACTACGACATCATCACCCAGCGGGGAGACCACTTCATCGTGCTGCTCCCCGAGACGAACCGAGAAAGGGCCATCGAGGTGGCCCGGCGCCTGAAGACCCGGGCTCAGGAAGTCCTGGGCCTGGATCTGGAGATGGGCCTGGCCATCTTCCCCGAGGAGTCCATCACCTTGGAGAGCCTGGTCCAGCAGGCCGAGGCCCGCATGTCCACCGCCCTGCTGGAAAGCGGGGCCATGCGCAAGGCCGGGTTCCGCCGCATCAAGAAACTGGACGACGTGTTCACAGCCTGAGCCAGCGCTGCCGGGTTCAACCAGGCTCGCAGGCATGGGCCAGGGATCGACACACCACGACGCAACGGTTGAACAGCGACAGCACTGAAATCCTGAGACAGAGAGAGGGTGGGTACCTTGGAGCAACGATATTTTCTGATCATTCGACGTTGGTTCTGGCTGATCCTGCTGGCGGCCATCTTCACCAGCGGGATCACCTACGTGCTTCTCCGCAACCAGCCACCAACGTACACGGCCAAAGCTCGGCTCATCGTCGGCCCGGGCATCGACAGCCCCAATCCGGACCTCAACGACCTGCGCACCGGCGGTCAGCTCATGCAGACCTACGCCGAGCTGGCCACCACGCGCCCGGTCTTGGAGTCGGTGATCCAGGAGCTGAACCTGGACCTGAGCCCGGACGACCTGAAGCGCAAGATCAAGGTCAAGACGGACACGGAGACCCAGATCCTCAACATCCGGGTGACGGATGCAGATCCCAGGTTGACGGCGGATATCGCCAACGCCGTGGCCGAATCCCTGGTGGGCATGAGCCCCTCGGGGACGGACGGCCCGGAGGACCAGATCAAGCAGCAGATCCAGAAGCAGGCCATCAAGCTGGAGGAGGACATCCGCAGCAGCGAGGCCCTGCTGGCAGAGCTGGAGGCCAAGCTCCAGACCACCACCATCCCCGCGGAGGAGCGGCTGATCCTGGAGCAGATCGCCCAGGAGCGGGGCCGGCTCACCGAGGCCCGTCGCACCCTGGCCACCCTCTACCAGACCATCCAAAGCAGCTACACCAACCAGGTGAAGATCATCGAGCCGGCGGTGACCGCCGAGCCGGTGGACGCCAACCTGCGCCTGACCGTGCTGCTGGCCGGGATGTTCGGCCTGATGCTGGCCCTGGGCATCGCCTTCCTCTTCGAGTACCTTGACGACACGGTCAAGACGCCGGAGGAGCTGGCCCACGTGACAGGCGTCCCGCTGCTGGGCACGATCTCCAAGTACAAGGTACAGAACAGTTCCGGGCCCCAGCGCTTCCTGGCCTACGTGGCGCCGGATTCCGCAGCGGCCGCCGCCTACCAGACCATCGGCACCAAGCTTCTTCTCTCCGGCTACGTGGCCAAGGTCTATGGCAGCGAGTACCAGGCCGAGGAGTCCCCGGCCCATGACGGGGACGAGCAGCCCCTGGCCATTCCCGAGACCAACAAGGTGCCGGCCGTCCTGGTGGGGGACACGGATACCGATGGCGACGCCGGCGAGGTGGCCAGCAACCTGGCCATCGCCCTGGCCCAGTCCGGTCACCGGGTGGTCCTGGTGGACGCCAACCTGCACAACCCCACCATCGGGGCGCTGTTCGGCATCGCCGGCCAGTACGGCCTGAGCAATCTGCTCGTGGACACCAAGAGCCCGGTCCATCCGGTGCCTGTGGATTGGATGCCGGGGCTCTCGGTGCTGCCAGCCGGCCCGTCCCTCTCCAATCCCTTCGAGCTGCTCACCTCTTCCCGCATGGTGGACATCTGGTACGCGCTGAAGCACCAGGCGGACATCGTCATCGTGGCGGCCGCGCCGCTGCTCTCCTCGGCGGACAGCCTGATCCTGGCCTCCCGGGTGGATGGCGTGGTGGTGACGGTCAAGCAGGGGAAGATCAGCCGCACTGCCTTGAAGGAGCTCATCGCCAGCCTGCGGACGCTCAACGCCTACATCCTGGGCGCTGTGTTCGACTACAACAAGGCGTCCCGGACGCTGCTGCTGCCCGACCGCAGCGCCGCACAGCCCATGCCGGCCCCCACGCCGCCCAAGGAGTCCCGGCGGCAGGAGCCACGGGAGGCGAAGCGGCGTCCGCTCCTGAAGTCCCTGAAGCTTTGACCCGACGGCCTTGACCCGACGGTTTTGACTCGACAGCAGGCGCCGCCAGCGCTCGCTTTTTCCGAAGTTTGCTACCCGTGCAACGGTGACCCATGCAGGAACTGTTATTTCGGTTTTTTCAGACGCTGGACCAGGCGGAGATCTCCTATGCTGTCCTGCGTGACGGCGATCGTCTGGAGCTCTTGAGCAAGGGGGGCGAGGTCGATCTGCTCCTGGCCCCGGAGCAGCTGGAGGCCTTCCGAGATCTGGCCCATCGCTTCCGTTTCGTGGGGCTTCCCAGCTGGGGGTACGAGCCCCACCGTTTCTTCGTGGCTTTCGATCCGGTCACCGGCGGCTGGCTGAAGCTGGACGTGGTCACGGAGCTGGCCTTCGGCCGCCCGATCCGGGCCCTGCGCACCAACCTGGCCGTGCACTGCCTCTCCACCCGCCAGCACAACGGCCAGGCCTTCGTCCTCTCCCCGGAGTGTGAGCTGGTGACCCTGCTTCTCCACGGGGCCCTGGACAAAGGGCGCTTCAGTCCTTTCCGCCAGGCCCGGATCCGGGCCCTGCGGGCGCAGATCCGCAACGGCGACTACGTTTCCAGCCTGCTGGTCAGCTACTGGCTGCCTACCATGGCCTGGGAGCGCCTCACCGCCCTCATCGACGCCGGGGACTGGGATGCGCTCCTCCGGGAGGGCAAGGCCGTGGCCGAGCGCTTGGCCAACTGGGACCGCTTCGGGACCCTCTACCGCAAGGTGCGGGGACGACTCCTGCGCAAGCTGACCGTGCTGGTGACCGCCCGCCGACCTCGATCCTTGAGCGTGGCCCTTCTGGCCCCGGACGGCGCGGGGAAATCCACCCTGGCCGCTCGCCTTCAGAGCTCCTTCTACTTCCCGGTGCACAAGGTGTACATGGGGCTCTATCCCAAACGGGACAAGCGCTCCAAACCCCTGCCCGGCCTGGGATTGGCCCTGCGCCTCCTCTCCCTGTGGGGACGATATCTGGTGGCCCGCTATCACCTGAACCGGCGCCGTCTGGTGATCTTCGATCGCTACGTCTACGATGCCCTGCTGCCCTCCCAGCGGCCCCTGGGCTCCTCCCAGCGCTTGCGTCGCTGGCTCCTGGCCCATGCCTGCCCGCCACCGGACATGGTCCTGCTGCTGGACGCCCCGGCCGACACCCTCTTCGCCCGCAAAGGCGAACACACCCCGGAGCGCCTGGAAGCCCAGCGCCAGGGATATCAGCAGCTGCGGGAACATCTGCCCCAGCTGGCGGTGGTGGATGCCAGCCGCAGCCCGGAGCAGGTCTACCGGGAGGCCACAGCCCACATCTGGGACGCCTACTGCAGGCGCTCCTGGAACCGCACCCCTGCCCATCCCCAGCCGGGCCCGGCCAGGCAGAGCGAGGCCGCGACCGAGGCCCTGACCGAGGCGGTGGCCCTGTGCGACCAGCACACCCCTCGATTGCCGAAAGGGACCGTCTAGGCCGTGCAGGACCCATGTGACGGCATGCGAGTACATCGCTTCCCTGATTCACCACAGGCAAACACTCCCGCCATGCGAACTCGAAACCCCTTTCCTCGCCCAGGTGATGGGCAGATCCAGAAACGGAATCCGCTGCGACGTGCAGCGCACACGGTCCGGGCCTTCCCCTGGCTGCTCTTCGCTCTGGCTCTGTGGCTCCTGGCGGCTCCTCTGCCCGTGCACGCCTACCAGGCAGAGGGTTGGGAACAGACGCCCGAACCCTCCACGCCCACGGTGACGCCGACGCCCAGCCCGACGGCCACGCCCACACCCATGCCCCTGAACTGGACCCCGCCGGATCCCCGCATCCAGCTGGAGGTGCGGGCCAGCTCCGACGGGGAGATGCTCATCTACACCATCTACGCCACCAACCGCACCAAGGAGCCGGTCTGGGACCTGGCCATCACCGTGCCCTTGCTGGATGGAGCCTCCCCCATCTCCACCAGCCAGCCAGAGACCTTCGTGGTCAAGAGCAGCGATGAGGCGGTGACCTTCTTCACCTCCCGTTTCGATGCCCAGAAACGGAGCGATCCGCTGATCCTGCGTCTCTCCACGGAGGATGTGACTGCTCCCTTCGCCGTGGTGCAGGTGGAGGCCAGCTGGAAGCACGTCCAGGAAGGGCTCCTGCGCAGCACCCTGGTGGCCGAGAGCACCCGCACTGGGGACATTGTCGTCCGACCCCGGGCCACCCAGCGAGTGGTGGGGGACGCCATCCGGGATGTGCCTTTCGCCAGCTACGACCTGACCAGCGCGGCCCTCCAGGACGATGGCTCGCTGCTGAAGTTCTCCCTCTATCTGGCCGGGCAGATGGGCCCCCTGGGCACCCCCATCGACCTCTACGCCTACCTGGACGGCGACTGCAATCCAGAGACAGGCAAGGTCCGCAAAGGGTTGGGCCTGGACTATCGGATCCGCTACTCCCATCGCAATGGCCACGCGGAGATCAGCCGGTGGATCCCTGCCCCCAGCACGGACAGCGAGGAGGAGCAGAACAAGCGAAAAGGCCGCTGGGAAGACATCGGTTCCATCAGCGTTTACCGGCCTCAGGGAGGCCAGACGGTGGATCTCTGGATCCCCTATGCCCTGCTGGATACCGGTCCCTTCCTCTGCTGGCTGGCCGAGAGCGCCAACCGCACGGATCGGTACGATCAGAAGCTGCCCATCGACCGGCTCCCGGACGGAGACAACCTCACCGTTGCCACCCGCTACCGGGTGCGGAACCCGGCCTCGGCCCGGTTGCAGACACCCCCTCGCTCGGATTCCTGGGTGGACTACACCTCCAGCACCCGGCCCGAGGACGACGAACCCGTGGCGGCCCGCTTCTCCCTGGACGAGATCCAGGGGCAGCTGGCCTTGCCCTACGGCACGGGAGGAGGGACAGGCGTCGCCATTGTCTCCCTGCCCGGCGGGAAACCGACGGCCAGGATCCCGGATGCCTGGCAGCCGGTCTTCCGCAAGGACGGCCGCCGGCTGCTCCTGAAATCCATGCCCGAGGGGGACGCCAGCCGAGAGGCTGGCCTCTTCGAGTACAGGCTGGACACGGAAGAGCAGGTCCAGATCACCGCCTCGTCCCAGGATGCCCACCCGGACTACGGCCCTGCCCAGGGAGCCATCGTCCTGGCCACGGCCGTGCCCGTGAGCGGCGCCGACACCTCCACCGCTCGGGAGCGCCTGGCCATCCGCTGTCTGCCCGAGGAGACGCCCTCCAGCGGGCGGCCCTGCCAGGAGGTGGATCCCGTGCGCAATGTGGGGGACAATGGCCGCACGGAGCCCCTCTGGGGGTCCCATCCCGTCTGGGCAGAGGACGGGACCATCGTTTTCAAGGGCTGCAACCCCTTGATTCAGCTGGATCCCTGCGGCCTCTACGCCGCAGAGGAGACCCAGGAGCCTGGGGTCTACCAGAGCGTCCAGCTCTCCAAGGATGTGAGCGGCATCCCCACGGACGCCCAGGGGGAGCTGGTGGTCTTCATGTCCCAGTGGACCGGGGACTGGGAGGCCTACGTCATGGACGTGGGCGGCACCTGGGTGCGCAACCTCTCCAACAGCCCCAAGAGCCAGGATGGCCTGCCTGCGCTCTCGCCAGACGGCAAGTGGGTGGCCTTCCTCTCGGACCGGGGCGGTGAGTGGGCCGTCTGGGTC
>WGCB01000803.1 GCA_015494005.1 Caldilineaceae bacterium | reverse complement strand
GTCTGGGTCGTCTCGGTGGAGGGCGGCGGGGCGCAGAAGCTCTTCGACCTGGCCCAGCCCGTCCCCTGGCAGGGGGAGGCCGCGTCCTGGACCGACCACCGCATCTCCTGGGCCCCGGCCGGGCAGGCCCCCACAGCGAACCGAGGAAACAGCACACCATGACGACGATCCTGGACCGGGAAAAGCCGGTGACGAAAGACGCGAATCTCCGGGAGGACAGGGCTGCCAGGCAGGAGGCCCAGCCGGCAGGCCAGGCGACCAAGATCGCCTACATCATGTCCCGCTTTCCCAAGATCACCGAGACCTTCATCCTCTACGAGATGCTGGCCATGGAGGAGCAAGGCGTCCAGGTGGAGGTCTATCCCCTGCGCCGAGAGCGCACCAGCGTGGTCCATCCCGAGGCGAAACCCTACGTGGCCCGGGCCCATTTCCTGCCCCATTTCTCCTGGCCCATCCTGCGCTCCCAGCTGCGCTTCCTGGCTCGCCAGCCGAGGACCTACCTCTCCACCCTTTGGACCCTGCTGCGGGCCAACCTGGGCAGCCGTCGCTACCTGGCCGGGGCCATTTTCTACTTCCCCAAGGCCGTCCACTTCGCGGAGCAGATGGCCCAGCAGGGGATCGACCACGTCCACGCCCACTTCGCCAGCCATCCGGCCATGGTCGCCTTTGTCATCCACCGGCTGACTGGCATCTCCTACAGCTTCACCGCCCACGGCTCGGACCTGCACCGGGACCAGCACATGCTCCGAGAGAAGGTGGCGGAGGCCGCCTTCGTGGTGGCCATCTCCCAGTACAACCGGGCACTGATCCTGGAGAAGAGCGGCGATCAGTTCCAGGACAAAGTGCTGGTCATCCACTGCGGCGTGGACACGGCGGTCTTCCAGCCCCGGGAGGAGGCCACCCCCTTCGAGCGGGGCGAGGGCCCCTTCAGCGTGGCCTGTGTCGGCACCCTGCACGAGGTGAAGGGGCAGAAGTACCTGCTCCAGGCCTGCCGGATCCTCCAGGAGCGGGGGATCCAGGTCCACTGCCACCTGGTGGGGGATGGCCCAGACCAGGCCATGCTGGAGGCCGAGGCGAAGCGGCTGGGGATCCAAGAGCAGGTGCACTTCCACGGCCGCCGCACCCGGGAAGAGATCGCCCAGCTCCTGCGTAGGGTGGATGTCCTGGCCACCCCCAGCGTGCCCACCCGCTCCGGCCGCCGGGAGGGGATCCCCGTGGTGCTCATGGAGGCCATGGCCAGCGCGGTGCCCGTGGTGGCCAGCCGCCTCTCGGGTATCCCGGAGCTGGTGGAGAACCGGGTCTCCGGGCTCCTGGTCCCGCCTGGGGACGCCCAGGCCCTGGCCGATGCCCTGGCCCAGCTCCACGACCAGGACGCGGAGAGCCGCTGGGCCCTGGGCCGGGCTGGCCGGGAGAAGGTGGTGCAGGAGTTCGATGTGCACCGCAACAGCGCCGCCCTGGCCCGTTACTTCCTGGCCAACCGCCAGGGCAGCGCCGACCGTTGAGGGTTCTCGCCCCCTTGTCCCTTGGGCTTCCCGTTCAGGATCCGTCCAGACATCTGCTGGGACATTCGCTGACACATTCGCTGGAACACCTGCCATGACATCCGCCGTCACCTTTCGCTCCAACCGATTTCGCCCCGTTCTGGCCCTGCTCGTCATGCTGGCGTCGGGCACGGTGCTGGCTGTGGCCCTCGCCCACGATTCTCTGCTCCTGGCCGCCGGTGTCCTGGCCCTGGGGATGGTGGTGGCGGCCCTGACCTGGCCCGAGATCGTCACCCTGCTGGTCATTGCTGCCTTCTACTCCAATGCGGTGGCCATCGCCATCCAGCTCCATGGCGTGCCCTTTGTGGCTGGGGCGGTGGTGCCCCTTTTCCTGCTGTTGCCCCTCTCCCACTACCTGATCATCGAGCGCCAGAAGCTGCTCTTCCACCCTCTCCTCGTGCCCATCGTCCTCTTCTACGGGGTGCAGCTGGTCAGCGTCATTTTCGCTCAGGACGTGGATACCGCTGCCCGGAACCTGTTCCAGGACTTCCTGGAGGGGCTGGTGCTCTTCTTCCTCATCACCAACGTGGTGCGGACGCCCGCCACCCTGCGCCGCACCATCTGGACCTTGCTGCTGGTGGGGGCGTTGATCGGCCTGCTGGGTTTCTACCAGATCCTCACCGGAACCTACGGCAACAACTACGGCGGCTTCGCCCAGGTGAGCAACGCGGCCTTCGAGACGGGGCAGACCACCCTGCTGGGTGCGGTGGAACAGCCCCGCCTGGCCGGCTCTGTGGGGGAGCAGAACCGGCACGCCCAGGTCATGCTGATGCTGGTGCCTCTGGGGATCTTCCTGGCCATGGGGACCCGGTCTTTTGCTCTCCGCATCGGCGCCCTGGCCATGACTGTCCTGGTGGCCCTGGGCGTGGCGACCACCTTCTCTCGAGGGGCAGCCCTGGCCTTCGCCGCCATGGCCTTGATCATGGCTGTGCTGCGCTATGTCTCCCTGCGCCATCTGGTGGTGGCCATCCTGGTGACCGGGCTGGTGATGGGGGTGGCTCTGCCCCAGTACAGCGTGCGGGTGCTCAAGCTGCAGGGCATCATTGGGCTGGTGAGGGACGAGGGGACCACCCAGGCCCAGCCGGACAGCGCCCTGCAGAACCGGGCGGTGGAGATGATGGCGGCGGCCCTGGTCTTCGCGGACCATCCCCTGGTGGGGGTGGGGCCGGGCATGTTCAAATACTACTACGCGGAGTACGCGGTCAAAGCCGGCGGCAGCGTGGAGCCCGGACTCACCCGCCAGGCCCACAATCTCTACCTGGGCATCGCTGCGGACACGGGCCTGCTGGGGCTGATCCTCTTCTTCGCTGTGGTTGTCATGCTCTTCCGCTCCCTGGCTCGTACCCGCCGCCGACTCCTGGACAAAGATCCAGCCATGGCCAACCTGGCCGCCGGGTTCATCCTGGCCCTGGTGGTCTACCTGGTCACCGGGATCGGCCTGCACTTTGCCTACGTGCGCTTCTTCTGGATCATCGTGGCCCTGGCCGCGGTCACCACTAGCCTGGGGGATCAGCTGGCCGAGGAGGCCGAGGCGCCTCAGGAGAAACCAAACCGGCCTCACGGGTATCTGCCCTCCATGTCCACCCCGGTGCACTGAGATCAACGAGACGACCATGCTTTCCGAACTGGCCTCCGAGGCGAAAATCAAAAAGACCAAGAAGCAGACCCCCAAGCAGCAGATCCGGGGCTCTAGCCTGCTCCTGGTGGGGCGCTTCGTCTCCCGGGGTGTGAACTTCCTGGTCCAGGTGCTCATCGTCCGCTACCTGACCCAGGCGGACTACGGCGCCTTTGCCTATGCCCTCTCCCTGGTCACTTTCAGCCAGACCATCGCCACCTTCGGCCTGGACCGGGCAGTGACTCGCTTCATCCCCATCTACCACGAGCAGGAGGAGTACGACAAGCTCTTCGGCACCCTCTTCATGGTGGTGGGGAGCATCCTGTCCCTGGGCATCGCCATCGTCCTCTTCGTCCAGGGGTTCCAGGGGCTCCTGGCCCGGGAGTTCATCAGCGATCAGCAGGCCCTGGGGCTGTTGATGGTGCTCATCGTCCTGGCCCCGGTCCAGGCCATCGACAACCTGCTCCTGGGCCTCTTCTCCGTCTTCGCCAGCCCCAAAGTGATCTTCTTCCGCAAGAACATCCTGGGCCCGGCCTTGAAGCTCCTGGTGGTGCTGGCCCTGATCCTCTTCCACGGGGACGCCTCCTTCCTGGCCGTGGGCTATCTGGTGGCTGGCATCGTGGGGGTCACCGCCTACATCGCCATGCTCGTGCCTTTGATGCGCAAGATGGGGCTCTTCGGGCACTTTGACCGCCGCCGCGTCGTGGTGCCATGGAAAGAGATCCTGGCCTTCACCGTGCCCCTGCTCACCTCGGATCTGGTCTACATCGTCATGAACACCGTGGACGCGGTGATGCTGGAGCACTTCCAGGGCACCATCGACGTGGCCGCGTTGCGGGCGGTCCAGCCCACGGCCAAGATGAACCAGATCGTGCTGGCCAGCTTCGGCATCCTGTTCACGCCCCTGGCGGCTCGCATGTTCGCCCGCAACGACAGGCAGGGGATCAACAACCTCTACTGGCAGAACGCCATCTGGATCGCAGTGATCTCCTTCCCGGTCTTCGCCCTGACCTTCTCCCTGGCCAAGCCCATCACCGTCTTCCTCTACGGGGAGCGCTACGCCGGCTCGGCTATCATCCTGGCCCTGCTCTCCTTTGCCTACTACTTCAACGCGGCCCTGGGACAGAACGGGCTGACCCTCAAGGTCTTCGGCAAGGTGCGCTACATCGTGGCCATCAACGTCTTCGCCGCGGTGGCCAATTTTGTGGCCAACCTGCTGCTCATCCCCCGTTACGGGGCCCTGGGCGCGGCCATGGGCACCTGCGGCTCCCTGGTCCTGCACAACATCCTGAAGCAGGCCGGCCTGCGTTTCGGCACTGGGATCAACCTCTTCGAGTGGCAGTATCTGCGGGTCTACCTGATCATCGCCGCCAGCGCCCTGAGCCTCTTCCTGATCCAGTGGCTCACAGGCGCGTCCGTCTACGTGAGCATCGGCCTGGCCGCCCTGGCCTCCCTGGTCGTCTTCCGCTTGAACCGGCGGCTGCTGCGCGTGGGGGAGACCTTCCCCGAGCTCTTGAAGCTGCCCTTGATGGACAAGATCCTGGGCGACTGAGGAGGCCCATCCCTGTGAACGCGACCATGTTCGAGACGAGCACGCTGGAGATCCACACCATGCCGAAAGCGCTCCTGGCCACCACCCTGGCCGGGGAATACCGGCCCGGCAGCAACCTGAAGGGCGAAGTGGCCGGGGCCAACTGGCTCTTCCTTCTGCCCAGCCTGGCCCTGGAGACGGTCCTCTGCCTGGGGATCCCCTCCCGAGCCTCCCTGCGCACCCTGGCCAGCTTCGCGGACCGGGTGCTGCTCCTGGCCGGGGACACCGGGGGTGAGGAGCGGGCCCGCCAGGTCGTCCAGGCCCTGGGCCTGGGTAACGTCCAGCCCCTGCGCCTGGACGGGACCGGGCTTCCCCTGGCGGATCGCAGCGTGGATCTGCTGGTCATGGCCTCGGCACCGGTTCCTGCCCCTCCTGTGGACGGGCCCCTGGCGGTGGAGCTGCTACGCCTGCTCAAGCCCGGCGGCCACATCTTCCAGGAGCACCGGGGCGCCCGTCCTCCCTCGATCCGGGCGGCAGGATTGGCGGCAGCCACCTTCTGGGTGACGCCGGTGACGGGCGGGGAGATCCACACCGCGGTCCCCGTGGAGGACCCAACCACCGCGCGCTACTTCCTGGCGCACCGCCTCTTCTCGCCCCTGGCCACGGTCCTGGTCCAGGGACGGAAGCGGGCCTTGGGCGGGCCGAAGAAGGCCCCCGGCCAGGGAGCGGGCGCTCGGTCTCGGGGATGGAAGGCCTCCCTGCGGGGCCCGGCCAAGCGCGCCGTGGCCGGCGCCATCCAGGCCCTGGAGCGGGGAGAGGCCAGCCTGAGCCGTCCCCGGGTCCTGCGCCGCTGGCTGGGACGCCACGCCACCCTGCTCTCCGCTCAGCCCCTGGATGGTCCACCTCGCTACCTGGCCCAGCTGGCCCAGGAAGCGGGCCTCTCCCTGGAAGGCTTCCGCTGGGGGCTGGTGGCCCGGGGCGACTACAGCTCCCGCAAGCTGCTCTTCTTCCTCTTCGACGACAAGGCAGGGGCCGACAGCGAGCCCGCCTACATCGTGAAGATGGTGCGGGATCCCCGGTTCAACCCCCGGCTGGAGAACGAATGGCAGGCCCTGGAGGCCCTGGCCCGGCTGGGCGTGCTGGATCCAGAGAGCTATCCCCGGGTGGCCTTCGCCGGTCACCAGGCTGGGCTGGCCATGGTGGGGGAGACGAACGTGGCCGGTGCGCCCTTCCGGGAGCGTAGCCAGGGCACGGCCGATTGCCCTCACCTCCACGCCGCCGCGGACTGGTTCACTCGGCTGGGCGCGGGCACGGCTCGTCTCGATGGGACGAACGGTCAGCAGGCCGGGGCTGTCCTGGCGGATCTGCTGGCCCGATTCCAGGCCATCTACCGGCCGGACCCGGCCCTGGCCCGCTTCCTGGACGCCCAGATCCGGCAGCTGGCCAGCGCGAGCTCGCCCTTGCCCACCGTCTTCCAACACGGGGACCCGGGGACCTGGAACATGCGGGTCACGCCCACCGGGAAGGTGGCCCTGCTGGACTGGGAGGCCGCGGAGCTCCAGGGCATGCCCCTGTGGGACCTGTTCTACTTCCTGCGCTCCTACGTGGTGGGCGCGGCCCGCAGACAGGGCATCGCCCAGCGCCTGGAGGGCTTCCAGCGCCTCTTCCTGGCGGAGTCTCCCTGGAGCCAGGCTGCGGTGCGTTTCGTGGACCGCTACGTCCAGGAAGTGGGCGTGCCTCGGGAGGCGGTGCTGCCCCTCTTCTTCACCTGCTGGATGCACCGCTCCCTGAAGGAGGCCAACCGCCTGGAGCCGGCCCGCTTGGCTCAGGGCCACTACGTCAACCTGCTGCGCCTCTGCGTGGAGCAGCAGGATTCCTGGACCCTGCGGCGACTGGCACAACGGACAGGTGAGGTGTCGGCATGAACGCCCTACAGGAGACCAGCCACACAAAGG
>WGCB01000802.1 GCA_015494005.1 Caldilineaceae bacterium | reverse complement strand
GGCGTTGGCCACCGGGAAGTGGTCCGGGCGGATGAGCTCCGAGGCGCCGGTCAGCTCCCCGGCCACCAGGATGGTGCCCCCACCCACCAGGATCACCGGCACGGGATCCGGGCTGGTCTTCATGCGGTCCACAGCCACGTCCAGCATCTCCTGGATCCGGGCCAGCCCCTCCTGGACCAGGGCCGGATCCAGATGGGCCACCCGGCTGGGATCCCCGATCTCCGCCAGGCCGGCGGCCACCGCGATGTCCGTGGCCGTGAGCACATCCCCGCCGAAGACCAGGGCCTTCTCGGTCAGCTCGTAGCCCACGCTCTGGGGGCCGATGGTCAGGGGCTCCGTGCGCACCAGGCTGCCCCCGCCCAGGCCGATGGAGTAGACATCGGGCATGCGGAAGTTGGTGCGCACGCCCCCCACCTCCACCGCCACCGAGGCCTCCCGGGGGAAGCCCTGGACCAGCACGCCCACGTCCGAGGTGGTGCCGCCCAGGTCGATGACCACGCCGTCGCTGATACCGGAGAGGAAGGCCGCGCCCCGCATGCTGTTGGTGGGCCCGGAGGCGAAGGTGAGGACCGGGTACTTCTCCACGAACTCCGCGCTCATCAGGGTGCCGTCGTTCTGGCTCAGGTAGAAGGGGGCCCGGATGGCCATGTCGGCCAGGGCCTGGCGGAAGGCGGCCACGATGGCGTGGGCCAGGTCCGTAAGGCAGGCGTTCATGATGGCCGCGTTCTCCCGCTCCAGCAGGCCGATGCGGCCGATCTCGTGGGAGAGGGTGACCTGGATGCCCGGGATCGCCTCCTGCAAAATCTCCCCGGCCCGGACCTCGTGCTCCGGGTTCACTGGGGAGAAGACGGAGGAGACGGCCACGGCCCGGATGCCCTTGGCCTGGATGTCCCGAGCCGCCTCCCGGATCTCGTCCTCGCCCAGGGGGGCGATCTCCCGGCCGTCGAACTCGAAGCCGCCGTGGACCAGGTAGCTGTGGTTGCCGATAGTCTCCCGCAGCTCCGGGGGCCAGTCCACCATGGGGGGCAGGGCCGCGGTGGCCGGCAGGCCGATGCGCAGGGCCGCGGTGGGGGTCAGGCGACGACGCTCCACCACCGCGTTGGTGAAGTGGGTGGTGCCGATCATCACCGCGTCGATCTGGGTGGGCAGGACGCCCGTGTCCGCCAGGATCTGACCCAGGGCCGTGGTGATCCCCTCGGTCACGTCCGGGGTGGTGGGGGTTTTGTGCCAGCCCACCACCTCCCGGCCGTCCATGAGCACGGCGTCCGTGTTGGTTCCGCCTACATCGATGCCGATTCGCATGAGTGCTCCTCCGTTGACTGGTAGCTCATTGTTCGGTGCTTCTTTCCACCAGGTGTGTTCAAAACGAGTTGATCCGACAATCCCGGAATGGGCTGTAACCACATGCTGGACTCCGGATCGAGCCAGCCCATTCCGGGAATGTTCAACCGGTTCTGAATGCGCCCCTCTCCACCAGATGACACGCCACCCAATGTCCGGGCGCCACCTCCTGCAGGGGAGGCTCCTCTGCCTGGCAGCGGTCGATCTTGGCCGCGGGACAGCGGGGAGCGAAGCGGCAGCCGGTGAAGCCGGGATCCAGAATGCCGATCTCCCCCTCCAGCAGGATCTCCTCGTCCTGGGCGTCCGGGTCCGGCTCGGGCATGGCCGAGCGCAGGGCCTGGGTGTAGGGGTGCAGGGGCCGCTCGAAGATGACCTCCACCGGGGCCAGCTCCACGATGCGGCCCAGGTACATGAGGGCCACCCGGTCGCAGATGTAGCGGATCACCCCCAGATCGTGGGAGACGAAGAGGTAGGTCAAGCCCAGCTGGGCCTGGAGTTCCACCAGCAGGTTCAGGATCTGGGCCTGGACCGAAACGTCCAGGGCCGAGGTGGGCTCGTCCAGGACCAGCATGCGGGGCTCCAGGGCCAGGGCCCGGGCGATGCCGATGCGCTGGCGCTGGCCGCCGCTGAACTCGTGGGGGTAGCGGTAGAGATGGGCCTCGTCCAGCCCCACCAGGCGGATGAGCTCCCGCACCCGCTGGTAGCGGGCGCTGCTGCCCAGGCGGCCGTGGATCACCAGGGGCTCGGCCACGATGTCCTTGACCTTCATGCGGGGGTTGAGGGAGGAGTAGGGGTTCTGGAAGACCATCTGCATGTGGGCCCGGCGGCGCTGCATCTCCCGGGCGGGCAGGGCGCACAGGTCCTCGCCCTGGAAGAAGATGTGCCCCGCGGTGGGCTCCAGCAGGCGCAGCACGGTCTTGCCCAGGGTGGTCTTGCCCGAGCCCGACTCCCCCACCAGGCCCAGGGCCTCGCCAGGGTAGACCGCGAAGCTCACGTCGTCCACGGCCCGGACTTCCCCCACCGGCCGCTGGAAGAGGCCACCCCGCAGGGGGAAATATTTGCTCAGATGCTGGACTTCCAACAAGGGTTCTTGGTTCATGGCTGGGCAGGCTAGGCGTCCAGGGTGATCGATCCCGGCGCGGACGGATCGGCGCTGGTCTCGGTGTAGAGGTGACAGGCCACCCGG
>WGCB01000801.1 GCA_015494005.1 Caldilineaceae bacterium | reverse complement strand
ATTCCATGATGTCCATGCCGTCGGTGGCGTGGGCGTCGCAGTTGATGGCCAGCTTGCAGCCCAGCTCCAGGGCTCGCCGGGCGTGGATGTCGTTCAGATCCAGCCGGGCTGGGTTGGCGTTGATCTCCACCACCGTGCCCGTCTCCGCGCAGGCCTGGAGGACCCGCTCCACGTCCAGCTCCGTGGGTGGCCGCTTGCCCAGGAGTCGCCCGGTGGGGTGGCCCAGGATGTCCACGTGGGGGTTGCGGATGGCCTTGAGGCAGCGCTCGGTGATGGTCTCCCGGTCCTGGCGCTGGGCGCTGTGGATGCTGGCCACCACCACGTCCAGCTCGGCCAGGGTCTCATCGGGCAGGGCCAGGGTGCCGTCGGCCAGGATCTCCACCTCCACCCCCTGGAGCACCCGGAAGTCGATCCCCTGCTCCTGGTAGCGGCGGTTGATCTCGGCGATCTCCTCCGCCTGCCGCTGGGCTGCCTGGGGGTCCAGCCCACCGGTGACACCCAGGCCCACGCTGTGGTCCGTGACGGCCCAGTAGCTGTAGCCCCGAGCCCGGGCGGCCTCGGCCATCTCCGCGATGGTGGCCCGGCCGTCGCTCCAGGTGCTGTGGCCGTGCAGCTCCCCCCGGATGTCCTGCAGGCGGATGAGCTTGGGCAGCCTGCCCTCCTGGGCCGCCTCGATCTCCCCTCGGTTCTCCCGCAGCTCCGGCGGGATCCACTCCAGGCCCAGGAAATTGTAGAGGGCCTCCTCGCTCTGGAAGAAACGCTCGGTGCCGTCAGGCAGCTCCGGGTGGTGGGTGGCGGTGAGGCCGTACTCGTTCAGGCTCCAGCCCTGGCGCAGGGCCAGCTCCCGCAGCGCCACGTTGTGGGGCTTGCTGCCGGTGAAATATTGGAGGGCCGCGCCCCAGTGCTTGGCCTTGAAGACCCGCAGATCCACCTGGAGGCCGCTGGGCAGGACCACGCTGGTCTTGCGCTCGCCGCTCACCAGCACGTCCACCACCATGGGCAGGGTGCGGAAGGTCTCCATGACCCGGGCCGCCTCGGGGCTCACCACCAGGATGTCCACGTCGCCGATGGTCTCCTTCCAGCGGCGCAGGCTGCCGGCGATCTCCAGGCGCTGGAGGAGCTCCTCGGGCAGGGCCTCCCGCAGGGCATCCACCACCTCCAGGGCCAGGGGGCGGGCCATGCCGATGGGCAGGCGGCCCTCCTGGCGGCCCCGCATGAGCTCGATCCCCTTGAGGATGCGCTGCTCCGACTTGGCGCCGAAGCCCTTGAGCTGGCGGATCTTGCCTTCCTTGGCCGCCTTCTCCAGCTCCTCCACGCTGCTGATGCCCAGCTCGTCCCAGAGGCGCTTGGCCGTCTTGGGCCCCACGTCCGGCACGTGCATCATCTCGATGACGCCCGAGGGCACCTGGGCCTTCAGCTCCTCGTAGTAGCCCAGGCGGCCCGTCTCCAGGAGCTCGGCGATCTTCTGGGCGATGGACTCGCCGATGCCGGGCAGGGCCTCCAGGGCCTTCACGCCCCCCTCCTGGTAGACCCGGTTCACGTCCTGGCTCAGGAGCTCGATGGCCCGGGCCGCGTTGCGGTAGGCGATGACCTTGAAGCGGTTCTCGCCCAGGATCTCCAGGATGTCGGCGATGTCGTAGAAGACCTGGGCCACGTCCCGGTTGTTGAGACGGATGGGCGAGGTTTCGGTTGCTTTGGACACGGGATCTTCCAGCCTCTTCCGGGGGTCACGGCTCCGCTCCGTCACCCGGGGTTGCCAGGGAGAGCGGAGATTTCTAGACAGATGGGAATTATAGCACGGAAGGAAGGGATTGGGGAAAGCGCTCAGGCCACAAACAGGTCCACCAGCCGACGGGCCTGGGCGTCCACCAGCCCCCGGTCGGTGATGCGCAGGCCGGAGCTGACCGGCAGGGTGAAGGTGGAGATGCGCATGAGCCAGTGGGGGTGCTCCAGCCCCAGCTCCTGGAGGGCCTGGCCCACCCGCTTCAGGGCCTGGGCCGTCTCGGCCACGGGCCGATCCGAGAGGATGCCAGCGATGGGCAGGGGGATCCGAGCCAGCACTCGCTCCCCGTCCACCACGGCGATGCCTCCCTGCATCTGGATGACCGCGTTGGCGGCCCGGGCCATCTCCTCCGGCGTGCGGCCCAGGACCGCCAGGTTGTGGCTGTCGTGGGCGTAGGTGGTGGCCAGCGCGCCTCGCTCCAGGCCCAGCCCGCGGACCAGGCCGAAGCTACGACGTCCCGGCCCCTCTAGCCGCTTGCCGTGCCGCTCCACCACAGCGATGAAGGCCAGGTCCTCGTCCGGCGGCAGCTGGACCCACCCGCCCCGCACCGGGACCGTGGCCTCCCCGGCGGTGACCCGAGTCTGGCCGGGCACGCAGTCGATGGTCCGCACCCGGACCTGCCCCTCCTGCACCGGCGCGGCCAGCCGGAAGTCCTGGGGCCGCTGGGGCGGCAGGTGGACCGTCTCCTTCCAGCCCTCCAGGGGATCCTGGGCGGGGGGCTGCCAGAGGCAGCGGCCCTCCTGGGCCACCACCTGGCCGTCCACCAGGACCAGCTGGGCCTGGAACTCCTCCAGGCTCTCCACCAGGACGATGTCCGCAGCTCGCCCCGGCGCGATGGCGCCCCGATCCCAGAGGCGCAGGCGACGAGCCGGGTTCCAGGTGGCGGCCCGCAGCGCGTAGAGGGGGTCCATGCCCAGGGCGATGGCCCGGCGCAGGACCTGGTCCAGGTGGCCCACCTCCAGCAGGTAGTCTGGGGCCACGTCGTCGGTGACCAGGCAGACGCCGGTGTCGAAGGGGATGTCCATGACCGCCTGGATCAGCGCCCGGGTCAGGTAGCGCTCCTGGAGCTGGAGGGTGACGCCCAGCCGGGCTTTCTCCACCAGCTCCGGGGGCGTAGCCTGGGTGTGGTCCGAATCCACGCCCGCGGCCACGAAGGCGGAGAGGGCCCGGCCCCGGAGCATGGGGTTGTGCCCCTCGATGACGCCCGGGCTGTCCACCCGGTAGCCGTGGAGGCCGCCGGCCGCCTCCAGGACGCCCAGCACGTTGGGGTCGTCGGCCAGGAGGGCAGCCCCGTCCATGACCTCCGCCAGGCCGATGACCTGGGGCAGGGCCAGGAGCTCCCGCACGTCCTGGGGCGTGATGGCGCCGCCGGCCGTCTCCAGCCCCGCCGCGGAGGGCACGCTGGAGCTGACCAGGAACAGGACCTTCAGGGGGATGTCGGCGCTGGCTTCGATCATGGCCCGGATGCCGGTGGGCCCCAGGACGTTGGCGATCTCGTGGGGGTCCTCGGCCACGGTGGTGACGCCCCGGGGCAGGACCGCGGCCGCGAAGTGGGCGGGGGTGACCAGGCTGCTCTCGATGTGGAGGTGGGCGTCCACCAGGCCGGGGACGGCAAGGCGGCCCTGGCCGTCGATGCGCTGCCGGGCCTGGCGGCGGGGCTGGGTCCCAGGGGGCTCCACGGCCACGACCTTCCCCGCGTGGACGATGATGTCCGCGGGGTAGATCTCCCCGGTGATGACGTTGGCCAGGCGCACGTTGGCGATCCAGGTGTCCGCGGGGATGCGGTTCATGGCGGCGTGGACGAGCTCGTTCACGGGCGGGGCTCCTTTCTGCTGGAGGGTGCGCGGGGTGGTCCTGGGGGAAGTCT
>WGCB01000800.1 GCA_015494005.1 Caldilineaceae bacterium | reverse complement strand
TTCTCCGCCTCGATCTGCTTGTTCTCCACCGCCTGCTTGTAGGCGTCGGTGAACTGGATGCTGCGCAGGCCGAAGAAGACCAGCTCGATGCCTTCCTTGGCGTAGTCCTCCTTCAGCTGGGAGGTGATGGCCTGCTCCGCGGCCTCCACGTTGCCGCTGTAGAGGTCCGCAGCCTGGAAGCGCTTGAGGATGTTGCGCACCCGCACCCGGGCGTTGGCCTTCACCACCTTTTCCACCATCTCCCGCTCGTTGCCCAGGTTGGTCAGGATGTCCGCGGCCCGGTCGGCGGCGATGCGCACCCGGATGGTGAAGCGGGCGCTGATCTGCTGGCCGTCGGAGGTGGCGGTGTCCACCTCGAAGTCCGGGTAGTCGGCCCGGCTGTTGCTGGGGTCCGCGCTGGTCTCGTAGATGATCTCCTGGGTGCGGTAGACCACGATCTCCTGGACGAAGGGCAGCTTGAAGTTCAGTCCGGGCTTGAAGACGTCCACCACCCGGCCAAACTGTTTGACCACGGCCACGGTGCCGGCCTCCACCTGGACGAAGCTATCCGGCACGCTCAAGGCGAGCACGGCCAGGAAGAAGAGGGCGATGCCCGCGGTGGTGGCCGAGCGGATGTTGGGCTGGCCCTGGCGACGGCGGGCGGTGAGCTGGTAGACGGCCACCGCGCCGGCCACAGCCACGATGACAGCGAACAGCAGTGCAAAGAAGAACTGACTCATGGGACTGGGGTGCTCCTTTCTTGGGGTCAAAGCAATCGGGCATGTCCACCCGACTGTCTGGAAGTGACGATCGGCCTGGCCTTGGCCAGGAACTCCTCCGCTCACTATAACACACCCGGGGCCGTTCTCCTTTCCCGCGTTCCCCTCACCTGTCGGACAAGGCCCTGACAGAATCCGGTGGCAGGTCGGTTTTGGCCACAGAAAAGCCCTCAGCCACACCACGCTGAGGGCTTTGTCTGCTCTCGAGGATGGACAAACGAGGCGCTACGGGGTGGGGATGACCAGCTCCTGGCCAGGTTTGATCAGGTTGGGGTTGGTGATGTTGTTGGCCTGGATCAGGTCCTGGAGGGAGACGCCGTACTGCCGGGCGATGTCCAGGAGGGTCTCCCCGGGCTGGACCACGTGGACCGTGCGGTTGGCGGCCTCGGCCTCTGCCTGGGTGATGCCCGGGATGACCAGCTCCTGGCCGGGCTTGATCAGGTTGGGATTGGTGATGTTGTTGGCCGTCATGATCTCGGACATGTCCACGCCATAGCGCTGGGCGATCTGGGAGAGGGTCTCCCCGGGGCGCACCACGTGGGTCACCGGGCCGCTGGCCTGGCTCTCCGGGGGCTGGTAGCCGGGGATGACCAGCTCCTGGCCGGCCACCAGGTGGTCCGGATCCGGGATGTTGTTGGCCGCGATGATCTCCGCCGGGTCCACGCCGTAGCGCAGGGCGATCTCCGAGAGGATCTCCCCCGGCTGGACCACGTGGACGTAGGGCTCGCCGCCTTCCTCGCCGCTGGGGGCTCCCTCCTCGGAGGAAGCTTCCTGCCCCTCCGCGGCCACGTAGCCGGGGATGACCAGCTGGGAGCCCACGATCAGGTTGTTGGGATCCACCAGCTCGTTGGCCGCGATGAGCTGGTCCGCGGGGACGCCGAACTGGATGGCGATGGAATAGAGGGTGTCCCCCTCCTGGACGGTGTAGAGATAGGGCTCGGGGGTCGGGGTGGGCACGCCTTCCTCCGTCACCCCTTCCTTCAGGGGCACCCGCAGGATCTGCCCCGCCAGCAGGTTGTCGTCGGCCAGGAAGTTGATCTTGCGCAGGGTCTCCACGTCCACATCGTACTTCTGGGCGATGCCGGCCAGGGTGTCCCCAGGCTGCACCGTGTAGGCGATGGTGCGCACCTCCGGTGTGGGGGTGGGCGTGGGGCTGGGTTCCGGTGTGGGCGTGGTCTCCGCCGGGGCGATCTGGGTGATCTGAGGCTCCCCCACTGCCGCCGGGGTGTCCGTGGGCTCGGGGGTGG
>WGCB01000799.1 GCA_015494005.1 Caldilineaceae bacterium | reverse complement strand
GCGCCCAGCACCATGCGATCCGATCCCTGGGCCGCGGCCCTCCTCGGGGGCGGGCTTGGGGAGGGCTCCTGGACAGGGGGCTGGGCCTGGCCCGGGACAGCCTGGACGGAGACATTCCCATTCCCAGCGGCCATCCCCTGGGCTGGGAAGGCCCAGAGCAGGCTCCACAGGCTCCAGGCGGTGACCAGCACCACGGGCAACAACAATAACGACATCAAGGCATACTTTTGGATTGGTCGATCCATGATGCACCTTCCACAGTACAGGGATTGAGCCTCGCCCCAGCGTGGGGACTGAGGCGGGTCAGCTCAGGCTCACGGGCGTTCGATGGTCTGATCTTGCCCCGTTTTGAGCCCAGTGGGCCAGGGGAGGGGCGCTCTGTCCCCCGTCTGGGCTGCCCATCTGCAGGGTGACCAGCCGGGCGTAGACGCCGTTCCGGGCCATGAGCGCCTGGTGGCTGCCCTGTTCCACGATGCGCCCTCCCTCCAGGACCACGATGCGGTCCGCCTTGCGCACGGTGGAGAGGCGATGGGCCACCACGAAGGTGGTCCGCCCCTGCATGAGCCGCTCCAGCGCACTCATGACCAGCTCCTCGGAGCCGGCGTCCAGGGCCGCGGTGGGCTCGTCCAGGATGAGGATGGGAGCGTCACAGAGGACGGCCCGGGCGATGGCGATGCGCTGCCGTTGCCCGCCGGAGAGGGTGGCCCCCCGCTCCCCCACCACCGTGTCGTAGCCGTGGGGTAGCCCCAGGATGAATTCGTGGGCGTTGGCCGCCTTGGCCGCGGCGATGATCTCCTCCTCGCTGGCCTCGGGGCAACCGTAGGCGATGTTCTCTCGGATGGAGCGGGCGAAGAGCACCGACTCCTGGGGCACGATGGCAAACTGGCGGCGCAGGTCCGCCAGGCGGATGGAGCGGATGTCCTGGCCGTCCAGGAGGATGGCGCCGGTCGTGGGCTCGTAGAAGCGCAGGAGCAGGCTGGTCAGGGTGGACTTCCCGGCGCCGGTGCTGCCCACCAGGGCGATCACCTGGCCCGGCTCCACTGCCAGGTCGATCTCCTGGAGCACAGGCCGCTCCGGCGCCCGGGGGTAGGCGAAGCTGACCTGCTGGAAGCGGATGGCGCCCCGGGCTCGCTCCAGGGGCAGGGCATCCGGCGACTCCTCCGTGTCCCGGTCCGCGTCCAGGATCTTGGCCAGGCGGTCCCCGCTCACCGCGGCCTTCTGCAGGGTGGCGGAGAGCTTGCTGAACTTGCGCAGGGGCCGGTACATGTCCTTCAGGTAGGACATGAAGATGAGCAGCTCGCCCACGCTGAGCTGCCCCACCAGGATCTGGGAGACGCCGTACCAGATCACCGCGGCGGTGCTGGTGGCCTGGATGAAGTCGATGACCGGGCTGAAGGAGGCCTCCCAGCGGATGGAGCGCAGGGCCGAGCGGATCCGCTCCTGGCCGTGGGCCTGGAAGAGCGCCAGCTGCTGCTCCTCCCGACCGAAGGCCTTCACCTCCCGGATGGCGCCCAGGGTCTCCAGGGTCAGGTTCATCATCTCCCCTTCCTTGGTGCGGGCCACCTTGGCCGCGGCTCGGATGTTGCGGCGGAAGGTGATGTAGAGGAAGAGGAGCAGAGGCACGTAGGCCAGGACGATCACCGAGAAACGCCAGTTGATGAAGAGCATGACCCCCGCGAAGCCGATGAACTTCACCCCGTTGACCAGGAACTCGCCGGAGATGTTGACCAGGGCGGCCATGATCTTGTTGGCGTCCTCCGTGACCCGCTTCAGCACGTCGCCCAGGCGGTTCTGGTCGAAGAACTGCAGGGGCAGCTCCTGGACGTGGCTGAAGACCCGGGAGCGGAGCAGGAAGGTGGAGCGCTCCTGGACCAGGCCGCTCATGTACTCGTAGGCGAAGGCCGCGGCCCCCTGGAACACGGTGACCAGGAGCAGGGCCGCGCCCAGGGCCGCGGTCAGGATGCGGGGATCCTGGCCCAGGTGAGCGTCGATCCAGAGGCCCACCTCCCCCTGGAAGGGCTTGCCCCGCAGCACGTTGTCGATGATGAACTTGAGGGGCCAGGGGGCCACCACATCCAGGAGGGCCACTAGGAAGATGAGCACGACCGAAAGGGAGAGCAGCCCGCCGAAGGGCTTCAGGTACTGGAGATAGCGGCGGTCGATCCCCACGATGGGGATGGTGGGCGTGTCCGGGCGTCGTCGTTGACGCCGGTCGCCCCGTCGTTCCCGGGTGGTCATGCCGGCTCCACCGCGCGGGCCAGGCCATCCCAGAGCCGCATGGGGCCTTCCTCCAGGGCGGCCAGGGTCTGGCGATGCACGTCGTCGAAGAGGTGGACCAGGCCGGGCCGGGGCGCCACCACTTTGAGCAGGCGGAAGAAGGTGGCCGCCTGGTAGAAGCGGAACCGGCTCCAGAAGGTGGGCTCCAGGGAACGGCGCCGGGCGTAGCTCTCCAGGAAGAGGCAGCCAGCCGGGACCAGGGCCTCCGCGTCCCCCAGCTTGTCCATCCCCAGGAAGACCAGATGCGCGGTGAAATTGGCCACATCCAGGGCTGGATCGCCCAGGGCCATCAGGTCGAAGTCGATGAGGGTCAGCCGCTCTTCGCCTGGCCCATCCTGGACCAACACCTGGCTGTAGTAGAAATCCCGGTGGATGGGCGTCGCGGCGGGCGGGGGCGGCAGCCGCGACGCCCACTGCCGGAGCGCGTCCAGCAGGCGGAGGGCCTCCGGGGCGAAGGAGGGGCGCACCGTGACCAGCTCCTGGACGAAGCGGTCCAGGTTGGCGAGCTCCTCCCCCACCCCGTAGGGCTTCAACATCACCGGCCCGTCGCCGTTGACGGGCAGGGGCACAGGCAGGCTGTGGAATTTGGCCAGTCCCTGGGCTGTGCGAGCCATGAAGGGGCGGATGTCCTGCCCCATCACCAGCTGATTCAGGGTCTGGCCTGGCGCCCAGGCCTGGAGCTGCATGCGCATCTTGGGCGCGTAGCCCAGGGGCTCGGCCACGTGGATGCCGTCCGGAGCGTCCGGGCCGAAACCGTGCTCCCAGAGCAGCCGCTGCAGCCGGTCCAGACGACGGCCCCGCTCGTCCCGGAAGACCTTGCCGATGACCCGGTGGCGGGTGGCCCGGCCTCGCTTGCCCTCCCGGCCGATCAGCTCGTAGCCCAGGACGCAGCGGCGGCCCGGCTTGTACTTGAGCACGTGGATGGCCTCCACCTTCGCCAGCCGCTCCCGGCCCCGCTTCCCGAAGGCGGGCAGGGCCTGGGCCAGGAAGGGCGCGGCCAGGTCTGGCCGGGTGGCCCGGTAGAGCCGCTGGCGCAGCTTCCGGTCCAGGATGGGCAGGGTG
>WGCB01000798.1 GCA_015494005.1 Caldilineaceae bacterium | reverse complement strand
CGGCACCCCCCAGGACGCCATCAACGCCACCCTGGAGATGTACGAGATCACCCAGGCGGAGCACAAGCAGTTCACCATTCCCCAGCTGGACTTCCGGGGCACGCCCACGGGCATTGATCTGCGCAAGGTGGTGGAGACGGGCATCACCCCCCGGGTGAACACAGGCATCGCCCACAAGGAGGCCGGGGTGGGGCAGATCGGCGCCGGCCTGGTGCGCCCGCCCATGGCCATCTTCGAGGAGGCCCTGGTGGCCTTCGCGGAGGAGTACGGATTCTGAGAAGCCAGTGAACATCCACCCACAGTGAACAACCACGCACAGCGAGAGCCACAAAGAGGAGCTACGGCATGAAACTCTACGATCTTTCCCAGCCTTTGAACCAGGATGCACCCTTCTGGCCCTACTACCCGCCCTTCGAGGTCAAGTACATCAAGCGCAAGGCGGAGCACGGGGTGAACGCCCAGTACATCATGACCAGCAACCACATGGGCACCCACCTGGACGCGCCCCGGCACTTCGTCACCGGCGGCAAGACGATAGACGAGCTGCCCCTGGAGTGGCTCTACGGTGAGGGCGTCATCGTGGACCTGTCGGACATGCTGGGCGAGCTGGACATCTTCCGCCCGGAGGACATCGAGGCCCGGGCCGAGATCCGGGAGGGGGACATCCTCTTCATCCACACGGGCTGGCACAAGCACGCCCAGTTCGGCTCCGAGCCGGACGAGGAGAAGTACATCCACCGGCATCCCGGCCCCCATCACAGCATCGTGGACTGGCTGCTGGAGAAGAAGATCCACCTGTGGGGCGTGGACATGATCTCCACGGACCATCCCATGAACCTGCCTATTGGCCGCTTCCTGGGCAAGGGCGGGCTGGAGCACTGGCAGAAGGTCCGCAAGCAGGTGGAGGAGAAGTTCGGCGCGGACAAGGTGGACGAGCTCTTCCCCACCGAGGCCTACCAGCTCACCCACAACGCCCTCTTCCCCCACGACTGCTTCCACGTGGAGAACCTGGGCGGGGAGATCGGCAACCCCGCGCTCCACAACCGGCGCATCACCCTGGCCGCCTTCCCCTGGAAGTTCAAGGGCGGCGAGGCGGCCTTCTGCCGGGCCATCGCCTTCGTGGAGGAGTAGGGAGCGCGAGGGGAGTGGGGAGCGACGGGTGAGGCCGAGATCGCCAACTTCCAACTTCCAGCTCCCCACTCCTGACCAACCGTCCGTCCACTTTTCTGCCACAAAGGGGGAACCATGTCTCGAACCGTACGGGCTGCGCTGCTCCAGGTCGCTTGGACCGGCGACAAGGAGAGCATGATCCAGAAACACGAGGAGATGCTGCGCCAGGCCGCAGACCAGGGCGCCCAGGTGGCCTGCCTCCAGGAGCTCTTCTACAGCCCCTACCTGGGTCAGGTCCAGGACCCGGCCCTCTACGCCTACACCGAGCCCATCCCCGACGGGCCCACCACGGAGCGGCTGCAGAAGCTGGCCCAGGAGCTGCGCATGGTTCTGGTGGCGCCCATGTACGAGGAGGACGGCCCGGGGATCTACTACAACACCGCCGCGGTCATCGACGCGGACGGCAGCTACCTGGGCAAGTACCGCAAGACCCACCTGCCTCACCTGCCCGGCTTCTGGGAGAAGTTCTACTTCCGCCCCGGTAACCTGGGCTACCCGGTCTTCGACACGGCCGTGGGCAAGGTGGGCGTCTACATCTGCTACGACCGCCACTTCCCCGAGGGGGCCCGCTGCCTGGGGCTGAACGGCGCGGAGCTGGTCTTCATCCCCTCGGCCACCTCCCGAGGGCTCTCCATGCACCTCTGGTTCATCGAGCAGACCAGCCACGCCATCGCCAACGGCTACTGGGTGGGCACCATCAACCGGGTGGGCGTGGAGCCCCTGGGGGACAACGACTTCTACGGCTCCAGCTACTTCGCCAACCCTCGGGGCGAGATCATCGCCCAGGCCAGCGACCGGGAGGAGGAGCTCCTGGTGGCGGACCTGGACATGGACCTGATCAAGCAGACCCGGGACACCTGGCAGTTCTACCGGGACCGACGACCGGACATGTACGGCCCCATCGTGGAGCCGTAGCGCCCAGGGCGAGGAGGGCACGGCCATGAAGACACTCATCACCAACGGCACCATCGTCACCGCGGCGGACACGGTGCAGGCGGATCTCCTCATCGACGGGGAGCGCGTCGCCCTCATCGGGCCCGACCTGGCGGATCGCGTCCAGGCGGACCGGACGGTGGATGCCACGGGCAAGTACCTCCTGCCCGGCGGCATCGACGTCCACACTCACCTGGACCTGCCCTTCGGCGGCACGGTTGCGTCCGACGATTTCTACACCGGCCACGTGGGCGCGGCCTTCGGCGGCACCACCAGCCACGTGGATTTCGCCATCCAGGGCAAGGGGGAGAGCCTGCACCAGGCCATCATGAACTGGCACGAGCGGGCCGACGGCAAGGCGGTGCTGGACTACGGCTTCCACGTGGCCATCACCGACCTGAACGACCAGGTCATGGAGGAGATCGGCCGCCTGCACGAGTACGGCGTCTCCAGCATCAAGCTCTTCCTGGCCTACAAGGGGCTCTTCCAGGTGGACGACACCACCCTCTTCCGGGCCTTCCTCAAGGCCAGCGAGAGCGGCGTCATCACCATGATCCACGCGGAGAACGGCGATGTCATCGACATCCTGGTGAAGAAGGCCATCGCCGAGGGCCACTTCGAGCCGGTCTGGCACGCGCTCACTCGGCCGCCCCAGGCCGAGGCCGAGGCCACCAACCGGGCCGTCCAGCTGGCCGGGATCGCCGGCGCGCCGGTCTACATCGTCCACCTGACCCAGCGGGACGCGCTGGCCGCGGTGGCCCGGGCCAAGGCCGCAGGGCAGATGGCCTACGCGGAGACCTGCCCCCAGTACCTTTTCTTCACCGTGGATGACCTGGCCCGGCCGGATTTCGAGGGGGCCAAATGGGTTTGCTCGCCCCCCATGCGGAGCCGAGAGGACAACGAGGCGCTCTGGGGCGGCCTGGCCAGCGGCGCCCTGGACGCGGTGGCCACGGACCACTGTCCCTTTTTCTTCAAGGGGCAGAAGGAGCTGGGCCGGGAGCGCTTCGACAAGATCCCCAACGGCCTGCCAGTCATCGAGGACCGACTGCCGGTGCTCTACCAGGCCGGGGTCCAGGAGGGGCGCTTCTCCCTGAACCGTTTCGTGGAGCTGACCAGCACCAACCCGGCCAAGCTCTTCGGCATGTACCCTCGCAAGGGGACCATCCTGCCTGGCAGCGACGCGGACATGGTCATCTGGGACCCGAACCGCAGCCATGTGCGCAGCGCGGCCACCCATCACATGAACGTGGACTACAACCTGTGGGAGGGCATGGAGATTCAGGCCACGCCAGTCCAGGTCTTCAGCCGGGGACGGCTGCTGGTGGACGGGGGGCAGTTCCTGGGCCAGGAAGGCAGCGGCCGCTTCCTGGAGCGGGGCACGCCCCAGGTGGGGTGAGGAGCCTGGAGAGCCCTTGCCCGACCCATCGCCCAACCCGATCACCCAACTACCCGATCACCCAATCACCTGTTCATTCCCAGGAGCTTTCGCATGAAACCAGCTCCCTTCCAGTACTTCGCACCCACCACCCTGGACCAGGCCCTGGACCTGCTGGAGCGCTACAACTACGACGCCAAGCCCCTAGCAGGCGGGCAGAGCCTGGTCCCGGCCATGAACTTCCGCCTGGCCCGGCCCGGCGTCCTGGTGGACCTGAACCGGGTGCCGGACCTGGCCTTCGTGCGCCCTGGATCCGATGGCGGCCTGCGCATCGGCGCCATGACCCGCCAGCGCCAGGTGGAGCGGGATCCCCTGGTGGCGGAGCGGGCGCCCCTGATCCACGAGACCATGCCCCACATCGCCCACCCCCAGATCCGCAACCGGGGCACCTTCGGGGGCAGCCTGGCCCACGCGGACCCCGCGGCGGAGCTGCCGGCGGTGCTCACCGCGCTGCAGGGGCGCTTCCGCCTGGAGAGCAAGCGGGGCCAGCGCTGGCTCGGCGCGGACGAGTTCTTCGTGGACTTCTTCACCACGGCCCTGGAGCCGGACGAGCTCCTGGTGGAGATCGCCGTGCCGCCCCTGCCGGCCCGCACCGGCTGGTCCTTCCAGGAGGTGGCCCGACGCCACGGGGACTTCGCCATGGCCGGGCTGGCCACCCTGGTCACCCTGGACGAGCAGGGCCGGGTGCAGGAGGCCCGCCTGGTCTACCTGAGCGTGGGGGATGGCCCGGTGACGGCTCGGCAAGCCGCCCAGGTGCTCCAGGGGCAGGAGCCCACGGAGGAGGCCATCCAGGAGGCGGCGGAGGTCGCGGCCAGGCAGGACGTGGACCCGGTGAGCGACATCCACGCCAGCGCGGACTACCGGCGGCACCTGGTCAAGGTGCTGGCCCGGCGCACCCTGCGCGTGGCGGTGCAGCGGGCGAAGGAAAATGGGCAGGGGTAAGATTGAAGATTGAAGACTGAAGATTGAAGATTGGGGGAGATTGGAGAGTAGAGGTTGGGAGGCCGTCTCCCAGCTCCCGACTCCCAACTTCCAGCTACACGGGAGGACACCTTGAACGAGCACATTGCGGTCACGGTCACCGTGAATGGACAGGAATACACCCGGCAGGTGGAGCCACGGATGCTCCTGAGCGATTTCCTGCGCCACGAGCTGGATCTGACCGGCACCCACGTGGGCTGCGAGCACGGCGTCTGCGGCGCCTGCACCATCCTCCTGAACGGGGAGCCGGTGCGCTCCTGCCTGCTCTTCGCGGTGCAGGTCCAGGGCCAGGCCATCACCACGGTGGAGGGGCTGGCCTCCGGCCCGGATCCGGAGGACCTGCACCCCCTGCAGCAGGGCTTCTGGGAGGCCCACGGGCTCCAGTGCGGGTTCTGCACGCCCGGCTTCCTCATGACCCTGGTGCCCTTCCTGGAGGAAAACCCTGACCCCACCGAGGCGGAGATCCGGGAGGCCCTCTCCGGGAACCTCTGCCGCTGCACCGGCTACCAGAAGATCGTGGAAGCGGTCCAGCTGGCCGCGGAGAAGATGCGCGGCTGAGCGTCCATCCCCCAACCCACGCCACAGGACGAACCATGACCACTCGCTACTTCGGCAAGCCCATCAAACGCAACGAAGATCCTCGGCTACTCACAGGACAGGCCCTCTTCGTGGACGACGTGCACCTGCCCGACATGCTCCACGTGGCCTTCGTGCGCAGCGACCTGGCCCACGCCCGCATCCGCCGCATCGACACGGCCGCGGCCCGGGAGCGCCCCGGCGTGGTGGCCGTCTACACCGCGGAGGACCTGGGCGACTACTGGCGGCCCGGCCCTCTGCTGGTGCCCCCGCCTCCGGTGAAGGACATCGTTTTCCACCAGCGGACCCAGGTGCCCCTGGCCAAGGACAAGGTGCGCCACGCCGGCGAGGCGGTGGCCATGGTGGTGGCGGAGAGCCGCTACATCGCCGAGGACGCGGCGGAGGAGATCTTCGTGGAGTACGAGCCCCTGCCCGGGGTGGTGGACCTGGAGGAGGCCCTGCAGCCCGACGCGCCTCGGGTCCACGAGGATCTGGAGAGCAACCTGGCCGCCCATGTGATCCAGGAGAAGGGGAGCTACGCCACGGCCCGGGAGCAGGCGGACGTGGTCATCTCCCGCCGCTTCGTCTACGACCGGGGCACGGCCGCGGCCATGGAGAACCGGGGCATCGTGGCCCACTGGGACTTCAAGAGCCAGCACCTGACCGTCTGGGACACCACCCAGGCCCCCATCCCCATCCGCAACGGGCTGGCGGCCATGCTGGGCCTCTCGGAGCACCAGGTGCGGGTCATCGCCCCCTTCATCGGCGGCGGCTTCGGCCCCAAGATCATGATGTTCTACCCGGAGGAGATGCTCCTGCCCTGGGTCAGCATGCAGCTGAAACGTCCGGTCAAGTGGATCGAGGACCGGGAGGAGAACTTCTACGCCACCACCCAGGAGCGGGGCCAGATCCACCAGGCGGAGATGGCCCTGACCCAGGACGGCCGCATCCTGGGGGTGAAGGACGTCTTCCTCCACGACACCGGGGCCTACGATCCCTACGGCCTGACCGTGCCCATCAACAGCCAGTGCACCCTGCTGGGCTGCTACGACGTGCCCAACTACTACTCCGAGTTCCGAGTGGTCTTCACCAACAAGCCCATCGTCACCCCCTACCGGGGCGCGGGCCGGCAGCATGGCGTCTTCGTCATGGAGCGGCTCCTGGACCTGGCCGCCCGGGAGCTGGGCCTGGATCGAGCCGAGATCCGACGACGCAACTTCATCCCGCCGGATAAGTTCCCCTACAACAACCAGATCATCTACCAGGACTTCGCCCCCCTGGTCTACGACAGCGGCAACTACGAGCCCGCGCTGGACAAGGCCCTGGAGCTCATCGACTACCAGCGCTTCATCCAGGAGGAGCAGCCCCGGCTGCGGGCGGAGGGGCGCAAGGTGGGCCTGGGCATCGTCACCTACGTGGAGGGCACGGGCATCGGACCCTACGAGGGGGCCCGGGTCACGGTGGAGGCCAGCGGCAAGGTGAGCGTGGCCACGGGCATCGGCACCCAGGGCCAGGGCCACTTCACTTCCTTCGCCCAGCTGGTGGCCGAGCAGCTGGGGGTGGACGTGGGAGACATCTTCCTGGTCACCGGGGACACGGACCAGTTCTACTGGGGCGCGGGGACCTTCGCCAGCCGGGGCGCGGTGGTGGCCGGCAACGCCATCCACGCCGGGGCCCAGGCCGTGCGCCGCAAGATCCTGAAGATGGCCAGCGAGGAGCTGGAGGTGGCGGAGGAGGATCTGGAGCTGGTGGACGGCACAGTGCGGGTGAAGGGCGTGCCCGACTCGGCCATCAAGCTGGGGGAGCTGGCGGTGAAGGCCAACCCCCTGCGGGGCGCGGTGAAGCCCGACGCGGAGCCCGGCCTGGAGGCCACGGCCTACTTCGGGCCGGAGCGAGGGGCCACAGCCAGCGGCGTCCACGCCATGATCCTGGAGATCGACCCGGAGACCATGCTGGTGGAGATCCAGAAGTACGTGGTGGTCCACGACTGCGGCAAGGTGATCAACCCCCTGATCCTGGAGGGGCAGATCCAGGGAGGCGTGGCCCAGGGCATCGGCAACGCCTTCTACGAGCAGCTCTTCTTCAGCGAGAACGGCACCCTGCTCAACGCTTCCTTCATGGACTACCTGCTGCCCACGGCCACGGACGTCCCGGCCATCATTTCGGACCATCTGGAGACCCCCTCTCCCCTGAACCCCCTGGGCGTCAAGGGCGCGGGGGAGGCCGGGGCCATCCCGGTGGGGCCCCTCTTCGCCCAGGCCGTGGAGGACGCGCTGGACATCCCAGGGCTGGAGATCCGGGAGATCCCCCTGAGCCCCAACCGCCTCTTTGAGCTGATCCGCGGGGAGCGGACAGAGAGGGAAGCAGACCATGGCTGAGAGCGTGACCACAGCGCCGGAGCAGGCCCTTGCCGGCGGCGTCCTGGCCTCCCCCAGGATGCGGAAAGGGTTGACGGTGGTCGGGGCCATCCTGGCCGTGATCGTCGTCTGGGAAGGGGCCATCGCCCTCCTCGACCTGCCCGAGTACAAGCTGCCCCACATCCTGACCATCCTGCAGGCCTTTGTGGAGCCCACGCCCAAGGGGCCGGTCTACCAGCTCCTCCTCCGGGACGCCCTCTACACCGGCTTCGAGGCGGTGGCCGGCTTCGCCATCGGCGGGGTGCTGGGCTTTCTGCTGGCGGTGCTCTTCATCCACTCCCCCCTGCTGGAGCGGGGCCTGCTGCCCTACGTCATCGCCTCCCAGACGGTGCCCATCATCGCGGTGGCGCCCATGGTGGTGGTGGGCATGGGCCAGCTGGGGGCGCCGCCCTGGCTCTCCAAGGCCATCATCGCCGCCTACCTGACCTTCTTCCCGGTGACCATCAACGTGCTCCGGGGCTTCGTCTCGGTGGAGCGGGACGCCCTGAACCTGATGCGATCGTACGCGGCCACCAAGGCCCAGATCTTCTTCAAGCTGCGGCTGCCGGCCTCCGTGCCCTACCTCTTCACCGCGCTGAAGATCTCGGCCACGGCCAGCGTCATCGGCGCCATCATCGGGGAGCTGCCCGTGGGCTCCACCCGGGGCCTGGGGGTGCAGATCGTCTACGGCTCCCAGTTCAACACCTTCAACCCGGGCTTCCTCTGGGCCACCATCATCGCCGCCTCCCTCCTGGGCATGGCCTTCTACGGCGCGGTGAGCCTGGCGGAGCGCTTCCTGGTGCGCTGGCGGCACCCCTGAAAACGGCCAACAGCCAGCAATCAACAGCCAACTACCAACGGATCACCATCATCCAATTGCCAAACACCCAACCATGACCAATCCAGCCAGCAGCACACCCATCATCGAGATCCAGGGCGTCCACAAAGTCTTCGGCAGCGGACCAGACCGGGTAGTGGCCCTCCAGGACGTGAACCTGACCGTCCACGCGGGGGAGTTCGTCTCCATCGTGGGGCCATCGGGCTGCGGCAAGTCCACCCTCTTGCGGCTGATCAGCGATCTGCTCCAGGCCACCCAGGGGGAGATCCGGGTCAACGGGAAGACGCCCCACCAGGCTCGCCTGGACCGGGACTACGGCTTCGTCTTCCAGGCCCCCACCCTCTACGAGTGGCGGACCGTCCACAGGAACGTGCGCCTGCCCCTGGAAGTCATGCAGGTGGACCGATCCCAGTGGAGGGAGCGGGTGACGAAGATGCTCTCCATGGTGGGGCTGGACGACTTCCACAACCACTATCCCTGGCAGCTCTCCGGCGGCATGCAGCAGCGGGTCTCCATCGCCCGGGCCCTGGTCTTCGAGCCGCCCATGCTGCTCATGGACGAGCCCTTCGGCGCCCTGGACGAGTTCACCCGGGAGAACATGAACCTGGAGCTGCTGCGCATCTGGGAGCAGACGGGCAAGACCATCGTCTTCGTCACCCACAGCATCCCGGAGGCGGTCTTCCTCTCCAACCGGGTAGTGGTCATGTCCCCTCGGCCGGGACGCATCGCCAGCATCGTGCCCATCGACCTACCCTACCCTCGTACCTTCGAGACCCGGGAGTCCGAGCGCTACTTCGAGCTCATGACCGAGGTGCGAGAGACGCTGAAGGAAGAGTTCACCAAGGCCGTGTAGCAGGTGTTGATTGGTGGATTGGTTGCCTAGTTGATTGGGGATCTCCACCCCGCATCCCGTTTCCAGTTTCCCGTATCCTGAATTCCGTATCCCGCATCCCGTATCCCGTATCCCGTTTCCCGTTTCCCGAAAGAAACCATGACCAGTTCCGTGACCACCCTGCCCGAAGAGTTGGAAGAGCTGGAGCCGGAAGGCCTGGGGGCCAGCATCGCGCACTGGCTGCACCGCTACTTCCCCTCCATCCTGGTCTTCATCCTGGTGACCGCCTTCTGGGAGGCGGTGGTGCGCCTCTTCAACATCAACGTCTTCCTCCTGCCCGCGCCCCACGCCATCTTCCAGGAGTTCGTCAACAACTACGCCACCCTGCTGGAGTACGGGATGAACACCTTCCGGGAGGCCCTGGCCGGTTTTGCCCTGGGCTGTGGCCTGGGGATCCTGGTGGCCATCGTCGCCATCCGCTGGCACGTGCTGGCGGACCTGCTCCTGCCCGTGGCCGTGGCCTCCAACTCCATCCCCATCATCGCCTTCGCGCCCCTGGCCATCGTCTGGTTCGGCATCGACGCCGGCTCCAAGATCGCCATCGTGGCCCTCATGTGCTTCTTCCCCACCATGATCAGCACCTTCCGGGGCCTCACCAGCCTGCCCCCCGGCGCCCTGGACCTCATGCGCTCCTACGCCGCGCCGGAGAAGGACATCTTTCTCAAGCTGCGGGTGCCCTCGGCCCTGCCCTACATCTTCAACGCCTTCAAGCTCAGCTCCACCCTGAGCATGATCGGCGCCATCGTGGCCGAGTTCTTCGGCGGCTCCGTGAAGCTGCTGGGCGTCTACATCAAGACCGAGGCCAGCATCCTGCACACCACCCGGGCCTGGTCCGCCATCATCGTGGCCTGTCTCCTGGG
>WGCB01000797.1 GCA_015494005.1 Caldilineaceae bacterium | reverse complement strand
GCGTCTTTGTGATCAACCTGGTCTCCAGCCCCGGCTCGGGCAAGACCACCCTCCTGGAAGCGACCCTGAGCCAGCTCACCGCCCAAGGACGCCGGGCCGCGGCCCTGGTGGGGGACCTGGCCACGGAGAACGACGCTCGCCGCCTGGCCCGCAGCGGAGCCCCCATCCGCCAGATCGTCACCGACGGCATCTGTCACCTGGAGGCAGCCATGGTGGCCTCCCATCTGGAAGGCTGGGAGCTGGCGGGGCTGGACTTCCTTTTCGTGGAGAACGTGGGCAACCTGGTCTGTCCGGCCAGCTACGACCTGGGCGAGTCCATGCGGGTGGTGCTCCTCTCCGTCACCGAGGGGGAGGACAAGCCCCTGAAGTACCCCACCATGTTCCACTCCGCGGACCTGGTGGTGCTCACCAAGATGGACCTGGCCCAGGCCACGGAGTTCGACCGGGAGCAGGCCTACGCGGCCATCCACTCGGTCAGCCCGGGGGTCCCGGTGGTGGAGACGGCGGCCAAGAAGGGCGATCTCCAGGCGTGGCTGGCCTTCCTCCAGGAGCGGGCAGGGAAGCCGGCGGCCGTCCCTGGCGACTAGCCCGGCTTCCGGGACGAAGGCTCCCCGGGAGAGGCGACGGCCCGGGCATGTGGGTGTGAGAGCGAGATCGATCGAATAGTTCAGGCGAGGGCGAACATGGTTACCACAAACGGGATAGTTTTCATCACCCCCCAAGAACAGTTGCAGCAGCGGCTGAACGATCCAGAGACCGCAGCGGTGCTCCTGGAGGTGCTGGACAGATTGGACGTGATGGCCCTGACCCTCACCTCCCTGGACAGCTTCCTGCGCCGGGGCGACGAGATCATCGAGAACGTCTCCGAGAGCATCCAGGAGGTGCAGCAGGCCGTGCCGGAGACGGAGCTGGACGTGCCGGAGGCCACCCAGACCCTGGCGGAGAACCTGCCGGCCCTCATCGACGCCCTGCCGGAGCTCACCGCCTCTCTGCCCCGGCTCCTGGAGCTGAACCGGCGTCTGGGCGAACCGGCCACCTTCGAGGCCATCAACCAGGTCCTGGATCGCATCGACCTGGTGGCCGCCTCCCTGGAGATGATGGACAGCTTCCTGCGTCGGGGCGACGAGGTGGCGGACAACATGGCCGAGAGCGTCCGGGAGGTGGTGGGCATGGCCCCCACGGAGGAGGTGGCCATGCTCTCCACCCTGGCCGAGGCCCTGCCTCAGCTCCTCCAGATCCTGCCCCTCTTCGTCCAGATGATCCCCCAGCTTATGGAGGTGACGGAGCGGCTCCAGACCATCCTGGAGTCGGAGGAGTTCGCGGCCCTGATGAGCTCTGGCGTCTTCGCTCCTCGCACCGTGGGCATCATCGCAGAGGTGGGGAACGCTATGGTGGACGGCTACGAGGCCGCTCGTCGCCAGCCCGAACCGCCCAGCCTCTGGCAGCTCTTCCGCTCCATGCGGGATCCGGAAGTGCGCCGGGCCCTGGGCTTCCTGGTGGAGTTCGGTTCGCGTCTGGGCCAGGCTGTCTCCCCGGACAAAGGGTAGTGTTGCAGGCCAGCAGCAATCGCTCTGCTTCGAAAACAGCGTAGTTTAGGACAAGCGGTCAGGACAAGCGGTCAGGACAGAACAGAGGAGGATACGTTCGATGGCATCACTCTTGTGGTTACAGGGCGGCGCATGCAGCGGCAACACCATGTCGTTCCTCAACGCCGAAGAACCCAGCGCCGTGGATCTGGTCACCGACTTCGGCATCGACATTCTCTGGCACCCATCCCTGGGCATGGAGCTGGGGGAACAGGCCCAGAAGATCTTCTGGGATTGCGCCCGGGGGGACCGGCCCCTGGACATCTTCGTCTTCGAGGGCACGGTGATCCTGGGGCCCAACGGCAGCGGCCGCTATGACATGTTCGCGGACCGGCCCATGAAGGACTGGGTGGCCGAGATCGCCGCCCAGGCCCAGATCGTGGTGGCCATCGGCGACTGCGCCTGTTGGGGCGGCATCCCCGCCACCGCACCCAACCCCAGCGAGTCCGTGGGGCTCCAGTACCTGAAACGGGAGCACGGCGGCTTCCTGGGCCCGGACTTCCGCTCCAAGATGGGCCTGCCGGTGATCAACATCCCCGGCTGCCCGGCCCACCCGGACTGGGTGACCCAGATCCTGGTGGCCGTGGCCAGCGGACGGGCCGGGGACATCGCCCTGGACGACCTGCAGCGGCCCCTGACTTTCTTCAAGTCCTTCACCCAGACGGGATGCACCCGGGTCCAGTTCTTCGAGTACAAGCAGGCCACGGAGGAGTTCGGCCAGGGGACCCGCAAGGGCTGCCTCTTCTACGAGTTCGGCTGCCGGGGCCCGGTGACCCGCTCCCCATGCAACCGCATCCTCTGGAACCGCCAGTCCTCCAAGACCCGGGCCGGCATGCCCTGCACCGGCTGCACCGAGCCGGAGTTCCCCTTCTTCGACCTGCGGCCCGGTACGGTCTTCAAGACCCAGAAGATCAGCGGTTCCATTCCCAAGGAGGTGCCCACGGGCACCGATCACGTCACCTACATGGCCCACGCCGCCGCAGCCCGGATCGCGGCCCCTCGGTGGTCCAAAGAAGATATGTTCGTCGTCTAAACAGGGGGTGTAATTATGGCAACGAAAGCAGTCGATCTGCACATCAGCCCGCTCGGTCGGGTGGAAGGAGACCTGGACGTCCGGGTGAAGGTGGAGGACGGCGTGGTGGTGGACGCCTGGACCGAGGCGGCCATGTTCCGAGGCTTCGAGATCATCCTGAAGGGCAAGGATCCCCAGGCTGGCCTCATCGTCACCCCGCGCATCTGCGGGATCTGCGGTGGCAGCCACCTCTACAAGGCTGCCTACGCCCTGGACACGGCCTGGCGCACGGAGGTGCCGCCCAACGCCACCCTGGTCCGCAACATCGCCCAGGCCTGCGAGACCCTCCAGAGCATTCCCCGATGGTTCTACGCCCTCTTCGCCATCGACTTGACCAACAAGAACTACGCCAAGGCCAAGGGCTACGACGAGGCGGTGCGCCGCTTCGCTCCCTTCGTGGGCACCAGCTACGAGCCGGGCGTCACCTGGTCGGCCAAGCCCGTGGAGGTCTACGCCATCTTCGGCGGCCAGTGGCCCCACTCCAGCTTCATGATCCCCGGGGGCGTCATGTGCGGCCCCACCCTCTCGGACGTGACCCGCTCCATCTCCATCCTGGACTGGTGGCGGGACGCCTGGCTGGAGAAGCAGTGGCTGGGCTGCTCCGTGGACCGCTGGCTGGAGAACAAGACCTGGAACGACATCCTGGCCTGGGTGGAGGAGAACGAGAGCCAGTACAACTCGGACTGCGGCTTCTTCATCCGCTACTGCCAGGAGATCGGCCTGGACAAGTTCGGGGCGGGCTACGGCCAGTACCTGGCCACCGGCACCTACTTCCAGCCGGAGGAGTACATCCACCCCACCATCGAGGGGCGCAACCACGCCCTGATCAACCGCTCCGGCATCTACGACGGCGAAGGCTACCACGATTTCGACCAGGCCCGGGTGCGGGAGGACCACACCCACTCCTTCTTCCGGGGCTCCGGTGCGCTCCACCCCTTCGAGGGGGTGACGGAGCCGGTGGATCCCCAGGAAGGGCGCCGGGAGGGCAAGTACACCTGGGCCAAGGCCCCTCGCTACGACGTGCCCGGCAAGGGGTCCATCCCCCTGGAGGCCGGTCCTCTGGCCCGGCAGGTCATCGCCGGCAAGCCGGATCCCCAGCCCTGGCAGGACTACGATCCCCTCTTCCACAACGTGATCAACCAGATCGGCCCCAGCGTCATGGTCCGGGTCCTGGCCCGGATGCACGAGGCGGCCAAGTACTACAAGCTGGCGCGCAAGTGGCTGAACGACATCGATCTGCACGAGAAGTTCTACGTCAAGCCGGTGGAGCACGCGGAGGGCAAGGGCTTTGGGGCCACGGAGGCGGCCCGGGGCGCGCTGGCCGACTGGATCGTCATCAAGGACGGCAAGATCGAGAACTACCAGGTGATCACCCCCACGGCCTGGAACATCGGCCCCCGGGACAGCCAGGAGGTGCGGGGCCCCATGGAGACCGCCTTCATCGGCGCCCCCATCGAGGACATGCAGGACCCGGTGGAGCTGGGCCATGTGGCCCGCAGCTTCGACTCCTGCCTGGTCTGCACCGTCCACGCCCACGACGCCAAGACGGGCAAGGAGCTGGCCCGTTTCCAGATCAACGGCGCCTGCTGAGGTGTAGCCGCCGGTAGCTCGAGGAGATGAGGTGCGGGTTGGGGCGATTCCGGCTCAACCCGTGCCTTTTCCTTCTGGAGATTCGTTCTGAAAAGCCTCTTCGGAGAACCATGTACGGACGTCCTGTGGACACCCTGGTGATCGGTTGCGGCAACCTGCTGCGGGGAGACGACGCGGTGGGCCCGGT
>WGCB01000796.1 GCA_015494005.1 Caldilineaceae bacterium | reverse complement strand
GTCTGGGTGAACGGCGTGCGGGTCCTGGAGAATGGGGTCCACACTGGCCTCAAGCCCGGTCGGGTGGTCCGGGGCCCAGGAGCCAAGTGAGGAGGGAGCCATGCCTGCCATTCGACTCGTCACCGAGATCCCCGGCCCCCGGAGCCGGGCCATCGTGGCCCGTCGGGAGGCTGCCTCGTCCCGGGGGGCGGCCAAGCTCACCCCCATCGCCGTGGCCTCGGTCCAGGGCGCGACGGTCACCGACGTGGACGGCAACGTGCTCCTGGATTTCGCCGGGGGCATCGGCGCCCTGGCCGTGGGCCACTGCCCACCGGACGTGGTGGGGGCCCTGCAGGAGCAGGCGTCCCGGCTGATCCACATGTGCGCCATCGTCAGCAGTTACGAGCCCTTCGTGGAGGTCTGTGAGCTGCTCAACCAGGTGACGCCCGGGGATTTCCCCAAGAAGAGCGTGCTCCTGAACAGCGGCGCGGAGGCGGTGGAGGCCGCGGTGAAAATGGCCCGGGCCTACACCGGTCGCCAGGCGGTGGTGGTCTTCGAGGGGGCCTACCACGGCCGCACCAACCTGACCATGGCCATGACCAGCAAGTGGGCTCTCTTCAAGAAGGGCTTCGGCCCCTTCGCCCCGGAGGTCTACCGGCTGCCCTTCCCCAACCTCTACCGCCGGCCCGAGGAGATGAGCGAGGAGGGCTTCGTGGCCTGGGCCGTGGAGCAGCTGGAGAACGCCTTCATCGCCCAGGTGGACCCCAGCGCGGTGGCCGCAGTGGTCATCGAGCCGGTCCAGGGGGAGGGGGGCTTCATCCCCACGCCACCCCGCTTCCTCCAGCGCATCCGGGAGCTGTGCGACCAGCACGGCATGGTCATGGTGGCCGACGAGATCCAGTGCGGCTTCGGGCGCACCGGGCGGCTCTTCGCGGTGGAGCACTACGGGGTGACGCCGGACCTGATCACCACGGGCAAGTCCCTGGCCGCAGGGATGCCCCTGGCCGCGGTCACCGGCCGGGCGGAGATCGTGGACGCGCCCCATCCCGGCGGGCTGGGCGGCACCTACAGCGGCAACCCCCTGGCCTGCGTCGCGGCCATCCAGGCCATCCGCACCATCCGGGAGCCGGCCTTCCTGGAGCGGGCCCAGGCCGTGGGGCGGCGGCTCCGGGCCCACCTGGAGCGGATCCAGCAGGCCCATCCCCAGGTCATCGGCGACGTGCGGGGGCTGGGCCCCATGCTGGTCATGGAGCTGGTCACAGACCCGGTCACCAAGACGCCCCACCCGGCGCTCACCCAGGCCATCACCGGGGAGACGCTGAAGCGGGGGCTGATCACCATCCGGGCCGGGCTCTACAGCAACTGCGTCCGCTTCCTGCCGCCCCTCACCGTGACCGATGAGGAGCTGGACGAGGCCATGGACGTGTTGGCCGCTGCCGTGGATGCCGCGGTGCAGGCGACCGCGCAGGCCGGGGGAGGGTCGGGCTGATGGTGGATCCCCTGCCCACCACCCCGGCGGACGACGGCTTCCGCATGCCAGCCGAGTGGGAGCCCCACGCCCGGACCTGGATGCTCTGGCCCACCCGGCCGGACGTCTGGCGAGAGGGGGCTGGCCCGGCCCAGGCGGCCTATGCCCAGGTGGCCGGGGCCATCGCCCGCTTCGAGCCGGTGACCCTGGGCGTGCTGCCAGGCCATCTGGACCAGGCCCGGACGCTCCTGCCCCCGGGCGTGGAGGCCATCCCCCTGGAGTACAACGATGCCTGGATCCGGGACATGGGCCCCACCTTCCTGGTCAACGACCAGGGGGAGCTGCGGGGCGTCCACTGGCGCTTCAACGCCTGGGGCGGCCACTACGCGGACTGGTCCGCGGACGAGGAGGTGGGTCGGCGGGTGTTGGAGCTGGCCGGCGCCCCCCGCTACCGGGCGGACCTGGTCATGGAGGGGGGCGCTCTCCACGTGGACGGGGAGGGGACCCTCCTGGTGGTGGAGGAGTGCCTGCTCCATCCCAGCCGCAACCCGCACCTGAGCAAGGCGGAGATCGAGGCTCGGCTGCGGGCCTTCCTGGGGGTGGAGACGGTCATCTGGCTGCCCTGGGGCGTGGCTGGGGACGAGACCAACGGCCACGTGGACAACCTCTGCTGCTTCGTGGAGCCGGGGCGGGTGGCCCTCACCTGGACGGACGACGTGACGGATCCCCAGCACGAACGCTCCGCGGCCGCGGAGGCGCTCCTGGCCCAGGCTCGGGATGCCCGGGGGCGTCGCCTGGAGGTGGTGCGGATCCACCAGCCGGGACCCATGCACATCACCGCGGAGGAGGCGGCCACCATCCAGCCCATGCCCGGCTCCCGTCCTCGTCAGGCTGGGGACCGCCTGGCCGCCTCCTACATCAACCACTACCTGGTCAACGGCGGGGTCATCGCGCCCCTCTTCGACGATCCCCGGGACGAGGAGGCCCTGGCCCTCCTGGCTCAGCTCTACCCGGGGCGGGAGGTGGTGGGCGTGCCCGGCCGGGAGATCCTCCTGGGCGGCGGGAATGTCCACTGCATCACCCAGCAGCAGCCACGAGGGCGCGGAGAGACCGTGACCGATTGACCAGATAGCAAGAAGCTCAGGCCCGATGCGCCTGAGCCCAGTCCACTGTTCACCGAATCACCCAATTGCCCAATCACCCAATTGCTCAGTCACCCAACGAGGAAACCTACCCATGACTTCCATCCCACTGCTCGAGGTGTCCGGTTCGTTCTACGAGATGGGCCATGCCCACGGGACGGCCTACCGGAACGCCATCCGCCGCTACACCCAGGGACGCATCCGCCTGGCCCAGAGCGACACCTGGACCGGCCGCAGCCTCTCCCAGGACGAGGTGCTGGCCCTGGCCCAGGCCTGCGTGGAGGAGCACTGGGCCTACGCGCCGGATCTGATGGAGGAGCTGGAAGGCATCGGGGACGCCACGGGCCTGAGCCTGGCCGAGCTGGTCATCACCAACGGCTTCACCGACTTCATCGACGTGGTCTACGCCCAGGCCCAGCGGGTCCAGGCCACGTCCCGGGCCCCGGACGACTGCACCGCCTTCATCGTGCCGGACAGCCGCAGCCAGGACGGTCACGGCTTCCTGGGCCAGACCTGGGACATGCACGACGATTCCACCGAGTACGTGATCCTCCTGCGCAACCGACCCGCGGAGGGGCTCGCCTGCCTCACCTTCACCATCACCGGCTGCCTGGGCATGATCGGCATGAACGAGGCCGGGGTGGCCATCGGGATCAACAACCTGATGGGCAACGACGGCCAGATCGGGGTCACCTGGCCCTTCGTGGTGCGCAAGGCCCTGCAGCAGACCGACGCGGACGGAGCCCTGGCCTGCATCACGGAGGCCCGGCTGGCGGGGGCCCACAACTACCTGATCCTGGACCGGGAGGGCCGGGGCTACAACGTGGAGGCCATGTCCACGGCCACCCACGTCACCCCCCTGGAGCAGGAGCCGCTGGTCCACACCAACCACTGCCTGCTGCCCGAGACCCGGGCCCGCACCCGCCCTCGCCTGCCCGAGTCCCAGGCCAGCACCGAGGCCCGCCTGGCCCAGGGGCAGCGTCTGCTGGCCGCCAACGGCCCGGTGACTGTGGAGCAGCTCATGGCCCTGACCCGGGACGAAACCATCTGCGTCCACCCCAAGCCGCCCTTCCACGTGGCCACCTGCGGCGCGGCCATCATGCAGCCGGCCAGCGGTGCGTTCTGGGCCCTCCTGGGCCTGCCCTGCGAGAACGAGTACCAACGGTTCGAGGTGGTGGGGTGAACTGGGGCTGAACTGGGGGGCTGAACGATTGAGCAACTGGCGATTGAGGTGCCCAAGGAGAGCCAGCGGGAAGTGTAGCCATGGAGATCCAGATCGTCACCATCCGTCCTGAGCACGCGCCGGCCCTGGCCCGGCTGCAACGCATCTGCTTCCCCACCCTGGACGAGAGCGAGCTGATGAACGAGGAGCACTTCCTCAGCCACTGCCGCATCTTTCCGGAGGGGAACTTCGTGGCCCTGGCCGACGGGGAGGTGGTGGGCCTGGGCTCGGGATTCTTCATCGACTTCGATTTCGACCACCCAGACCACACCTTCCAGGAGATCATCGCCGGGGGCTACTACACCAACCACGACCCCGAGGGGGCCTACTACTACGGCGCGGACATCAGCGTCCACCCGGACTACCGGGGGCGGGGGATCGGCAGCCGGCTCTACCAGGCTCGGAAGGAGCTGGTGCGTCGGACCAACCGCCGGGGCATCGTGGCCGGGGGCGTGCTGCCCGGCTATCCTCGCTACCGGGACCAGATGAGCGTGGCCGAGTACGTGGCGAAGGTGGTGGCCGGGGAGCTGTACGACCCCACCCTGAGCTTCCAGCTGCGCCACGGCTTCGTGGTCAAGGGGCTGCTGGAGGGCTACATCCAGGACAGCGCCTCGGACAACTGGGCCACGCTCATCTTCTGGGAGAACCCGGACTACCGGCCTCCAGAGGAGTAGCGGGCGCCGGACGCCTCACCATGCAAAGAGAGCTGCCAGGTTTCCGAAACCCGGCAGCTCTTGCGCGTCAAACGGCGGGCGGGTCGGGCCGCTTCCAGCCTGTCACGAGGTCCCCAGCCGCTCGGCCTGGGCCCGGAACTCGGCCATGTCCAGGACCTGGTGGCTGAGCCGGGCCTCCTCCGCGGCGAAGGCCAGGAGGTGGCTCTCCAGAGAGGTGCGCACGTCGGTGAGCCCGGTCCCCTCGCCCCGGAGCAGCTCCAGGAAGGCCCGGAAGGTGCCCCAGTCCCCGCCGCCGTGGCCGCTGGCGTAGCTGAAATCCCGGGTGGGGATGGGCACCTCCTCCACCTCGCCGCCGTGATGGTAGATGACGATCTCCGACGGGTTGCCGAAGCGGGCCCGCAGGGTGGCCTTGGTGCCGTCGTAGCGCAGGGAGCGGTGCTCCTCGTTGGAGTGGCCGTGCATGATCAGGGTCACCGAGGCGCCGCTCTCCATCTCCATGCTCACCACCTGGTGATCCACCACGTCGTTGTCGCAGCGATAGACGCAGCGGCCGTAGGGCCCGGTCTCGATGGCCCGCCTGCGCCCCTCCCAGCTCAGGTCGTTGGTCATGGTGATGAAGGGCCAGACCGGCGGCGCGGCCTCGCCTTCCCGCAGGGCCCGGGGGCCGGGGAGGAGCCGGGCGTCCAGGTAGATGCCCAGGGCGGAGAAGGGGCACTCGGCCTCGATGGGGCAGCCGTCGGTGCAGCGGTCCGGGATCTCCGGGCCGGCGTTCTCCGGGCGGAAGTGGATCAGGGAGCCGGTGGAGGAGAGGCGCACCACCGGTTCCTGCATGTTCCAGACCAGCAGGTCCAGATCGTGGCAGCACTTGGCCAGGATCATGGGGGAGGACTCGTCCTTGCGCCGCCAGTTGCCCCGGACGAAGCTGTGGGCCATGTGCCACCAGGCCACGTTCTCCCGGTGCTCCACGGTGACGATCTGCCCCAGGCGGCCGGAGGTGACCACCTCGTGGAGGGTCTGCCAGAAGGGGGTGTAGCGGAGCACGTGGCAGATCTGGAGCTGGCGGCCCGTCTCCTCCGCCGCGTGGACCAGGCGCATGCAGCCCTCCAGGGTGTTGGCCATGGGCTTCTCCAGGAGCACGTCGTAGCCGGCCTCCATGGCGGCCACGGCCGGCTCCACGTGCATCTGGTCCTGGGTGGTGATGACCGCTCCGTCGGCCAGCTTGCCCTGGGCGATGAGTTCCTCCCAGCTCTCGAAGCACTGGCTGTCGTCCAGGTCGTGGGCCTCCGCGAAGCGCTGGCGGCGGATGGGATCCGGCTCGGCCACGGCCACGAAACGGACCTCCTCCGGGTGGGCGAAGGCGTAGCTGGCGTAGGCGTGGGCGCCTCGTGCGCCGGCGCCGATGAGGACGAGTTCGATGGGTTTCGACATGTGGGACCTCTCTGGTTTGGAATGGATGGACGGTTGGTGTCTGGGCGGAGACCTGGCCGGTCCCCGCCCGGTTCAGGGAAGGGTGTTCAGATAAACAGGGGCGCCAGGACCAGGGTGATGGTGGAGAGGAGCTTGATGAGCACGTGCAGGGAGGGCCCCGCGGTGTCCTTCAGGGGATCCCCCACCGTGTCCCCCACCACGGAGGCCTTGTGGGCCTCGCTGCCCTTGCCGTGGACCCGCCCCTGCTCGTCCACCACGCCGTGGCTCTCGATGAACTTCTTGGCGTTGTCCCAGGCGCCGCCGCCGTTGTTCATCACCGTGGCCAGGACGATGCCGCCGATGGTGCCCACCATGAGCAGCGCGGCCTCGGCCTCGGCCCGGAGCAGGATGCCGGTGATGATGGGCACGCCCACGGCCAGGAGCCCGGGGGCGATCATGGCCCGCAGAGCGCCCCGGGCGGTGATGTCCACGGCCCGGGCGTAGTCGGGCTTGACCGTTCCCTCCATGATGCCCGGCATCTCCCGGAACTGGCGGCGCACCTCCTCGATGATCCGCTCCGCGGTCTTCCCCACGGCCCGGATGGCCAGGGAGCTGAAGAGGAAGACCAGGGCCACCCCCACCATGGCCCCCACGAAGACCTCCACCTTGCCCAGGTCCACCGTGTGGGCCGCGGCGACCTCCTCCGCTGGCCGGCCCAGCACCTCCTTGATCAGGGCCACCTTGTCCAGATAGGCGCTGAAGAGCAGGAAGGCGGCCAGGGCGGCGGAGCCGATGGCGTAGCCCTTGGTCAGGGCCTTGGTGGTGTTGCCGGCCGAGTCCAGGGCATCGGTCCCGGCCCGGATCTCCGCCGGTGCGCCGGACATCTCCACGATGCCGCCGGCGTTGTCCACGATGGGGCCGAAGGTGTCCATGGCCAGGACGAAGGCCGCGGTCATGAGCATGCCCATGGTGGCCACCGCGGTGCCGTAGATGCCTCCCTGGTAGGTGGAGACGTTCAGGGCCTCCGCGGTGCGGGTGCCGCAGTAGAAGGAGGAGAGGAGAGCCAGGCCCACGATGACCACCGGCGCGGCGGGGTTCTCGAAGGCCACGGCCAGGCCGGTGATGATGTTGGGGCCTGTGCCCCGCAGGCTGGCCTGGACGATGGTGCGCACCGGGCGGAAGCGGGCCTCGGTGTAGTACATGGTGATGAGCACGAAGGCGATGCTGGTGACCAGGCCGATGAACCCGGCCCAGAAGAACCAGATGTCCCCCAGCATGGTGTCCACTACGTAGTAGAGGAAGATCACGGCCAGGATCGCGGCCAGACCGTAGCCCCGGTAGAGGGCGTTGGTGGGCTCCTCCCCCTCCCGGTAGCGCAGACCCGGGACGGAGGTGGTCCCGATCACGCCGATCATGGAGGCCACCAGCCCGAAGGCCCGGACCACCAGGGGGAAGAAGATCCAGGCGATCTCCTGGGTGGCGGCGTAGAGGGCTACGCCCAGGATCATGGCGCCGATGTTCTCCGCCACGGTGGACTCGAAGAGATCCGCGCCACGGCCGGCGCAGTCCCCCACGTTGTCCCCCACCAGGTCCGCCACCACTCCGGCGTTGCGGGGGTCATCCTCTGGGATGCCGGCCTCCACCTTGCCCACCAGATCCGCGCCCACGTCTGCGGCCTTGGTGTAGATCCCCCCGCCCAGCTGGGCGAAGAGGGCCACGAAGCTGGCGCCGAAGCCCATACCCACGATGAGGAAGGGCGCGTTCTGGGGGGCGTCCATGCCCCCGTAGAGGAGGAACATGGTGTAGACGCCGATGAGGGAGAGGGCGATGACCAGGAAGCCGCTCACGGCGCCGCCCCGCAGGGCCACGTTCAGGGCCGGGCCGACCCCCTCCTGGGCGGCGTTGGCCGTGCGTGCATTGGACTTCACGGCCACGTACATGCCGATGATGCCGCTGAGCGCGCTGGCGGCCGCCCCCACCAGGAAGGCCACTCCCGTGCGGATGCCCAGCTCCCAGCCCACGATACCTGTCTCCGAGAAGTGCTCGAAGAGGGCCACCAGCACGGTGATGAGCAGGGCGGTGAGCACCGCCAGCACGCCGATGGTCGTGTACTGTCGCCGAATGAAGGCCACCGCTCCCTCGTAGATGGCGTCGGCCACGGCCTTCATCTCTGGGGTGCCTGTCTCCCGGCGCAGGACGTCCCAGGCCAGGTAGGCGATGAAAAGTAGGGCCAGAATGCCCGATGCCGGTACAGTCCAAATGAGCCTCACTGGAGCACCTCCCGATAGTGCTGAGGATGGTTGTTGGAAAGGTGTTTCCCGTATAAACAACTCCCCTTCCCGCTGCAGGGCGCAGGGAAAGGGGAGTTTTCTCCTCATTGGGGGCGACGAAGAGCTTCAGCCGATTGGCAGAGTCCGCATCCGGGATGGATGTCCATGGGAGGCATGCGCTGGGCTCAGCTGCTGGCCGACTCCTCTGGACTGGGCAGATTCTCCAGAAGACGCCGGATCAGCGCCTCCTTCTCCTTCAGCGCTTCCCGGAAGTTCATGCTGTCCGTGTCTGCGATCTCCATGCGCAACTCGGAGAGGTGATACCGCAGGATCTCTGCCAGGACGCGAGCTTCTTTGTCATCGAGTTCCAATCGGACCATAGGGTTCCCTCGCTTGGTCTGGTGCTGGTGTGAATGTCCAATGGCGTCTGTCAACGATGGTGAGGAACGGCGTTGGGCCGTTCCCACCGCCGCTCCTTCCACACCCTAATTATCGCGCCAATGGGGCCAGGCGTCCAGTGTTTCGGGTTGGTTTTCCCGGGCTTTTTTGCCCCTTTCAAAAAATCAGGGGACCGGCGGCTGCCGATCCCCTGATCTGCGGTGCAATCACGTGCTGCGGAAACGATCTACTTCACCGGCTCCAGGCGGCCCGTGACCAGCAGGACCACCACGAAGGGATCGGCGTAGGGGCCGTTCTTGTAGACGGGATCGTCGTCCGCTGGCCAGCCCGTCACCCGCACGTCCGGGGCCGGGTTGTTGCCGTAGCGCTCCCACAGAGGGATCTGGGGCAGCAGCTCGTTGTAGGCCAGGGCCAGGGTGTTGACGATCTCTTTCTGCTTCTCGATGTCGTTGCCCAGGCCGGCGGCGTCGGTCAGCTCGCCCAGATCCACCTCACCCACCACGTCGGTCTTCTGCTTCAGGTTGAAGTACATGCCAGGCTGATCCGGGTTGCCTTCCCCGCCCAGCTGCTGGTTGAAGGTGCGCAGAGCCGTGTTGTAGGCGAAGTGGGGGTGGGGGTTGCCGGCGCCCCACTGGCGGATGGCCAGCTCGAAGTTGCCGTTGTTCACCTCCACCGGATGCTGCTGGAAGTTCACACCCCGGAAGGAGACCTTGATGCCGAAGTTGGTGAGCTGCTCGGCCACGTTCTCCGCCGCCGCGCTCCAGTCCGCGTACTCGGCCGGGGCGATGAGCTCGAACTCCATGCGCTTGCCTGTGTCATCCTTCCAGACGCCGTCATCATCCCGGCTGAAGCCCAGATCCATGAGCATCTGCTCCGCCTTCTCCAGGTTGGGATCGTAGGTGTTCAGCTTGTTCATGGTCTCCTCAGAGAGCCAGAGAGGAGCCAGGTTGTCGGAGAAGCCGGTCATGTAGACGTGGCGGCGACCGGAATCGCCCAGGGAGATGGTGCCGTTCTCGGCCCGGTCGATGACGTAGGCCAGGGCCTGGCGGAATTCCTTCACCTCGAAGGGGTGGATCTTGTGGTTGAAGTAGAGGGCCGGGCCGGAGTAGAGGGGCGCCCGGATGATGCGGATGCCCTCTTCGATGAACTGGCGCTCGGTGGCCGGCGGGAAGCCGTGGGTGGCGTAGTCGATCTCCTTGGCCAGGACCAGCGGGGTGATGGTCGGGGTCTCGCCGTTGAAGTTGACCAGCCGGTCGAACTTCACGCTGTCGGCCTGGAAGGAGGTCTCCACCTTGTTCAGGATCATCTGGGACTCGGTGATGCTGTCCTTGTCGATCTTGTAGGCGCCCAGGACCACCATGTCGTCGGGGCGGAACTCGCTGAACTCCTGGCGCAGGGCCTTCCACTCGTCATCTTCCGGGGTCAGGCCCTGATCCACCAGGGCCCGCACCTTGTCCGCCCACTCGCCGTAGGTGGAGGAGGCCCGGATGAAGGTCTCTCGCAGGACCCGGCGAGGCACGGTGGTGGAGGGCTCCTTCAGGATGAAGTCCACGGTGTAGTCGTCCACCGCCTGGACGTCGGTGATGAAGCGCCAGACGGCCCGGTTCATCAGCCGCTCGATGGCGAAGGTGTCCAGCACGTCCTGGGAGGTGAAGGGGGAGCCGTCGCTCCAGACCGCGCCCTGGCGCAGGTGGGCCCGCAGGGTGGTGTCGTCCACCCACTCCCAGGACTCGCCAGCCATGGGCAGCCAGCTCTCGTCCGCCCACATGTACATGAACAGGGGTGGCTCCATCAGATGCTGGTAGATGCTCAGGCTCAGGCCGTTGGTGACGAAGGTGTTGAAGTGGCCGGTGGGAGGCACCTGGTAGGGCCAGGCGATGTGCATCTCCGAGGGGCCCATGGCTTCCTCAGCCGGGGCGGCCTCCTCCGCGGCGGGGGCCGCTTCCTGGGCCGGGGCCGCTTCTTCCCCGCCGGCCGGGGCGCTGGGAGCGGCTGGGGCCGCGCAGGCGCTCAGCAGCAGGGCAAAGATCAGGACTGCTACGAACCAGAGTTTTCTCATGCTTCTTTCTCCTTGTGAACTGACTGGTGGATTGGATGGTCGAAAGTGGATACCGCTGAAAACACGGGTGGTTGGAAAGACGGACGGTGTGGCTGGGAAACGGCGATCACCCCCTTTCCTGGAAAGACGAGCTGCAAGACGGGTTGACGGTTGACGCCGAATGCTGCAGGGGAGTGCCCTGGATCAGAGCTTACGCCGGGCCAGGTAGGCCACCAGGGCCAGGAAGGCGATCCCCACCCCGAACATGAGGATGGAGACAGACTTCTCCGGGGTCCCGGCGTCGGTGACCAGGGCCAGGACCCCGGCCACCAGGGTGATGAACATGCCCAGACGGAAAGCCGCCTGGCCCATCTGAGGACTGATCATGGCAGGAACCGGCTAGAGGGCGATCAGCTCGATCCGCTCCGACTTGCGGACCGGACAGGCCACTCGCCCCCCTTCCGGGATGGGTTCTAGCTGGGGCACGTGCACGTCGCACTGGCCTTCCACGAAGAACGGGCAACGGGGGTGAAAGGTGCAGCCCGGCGGCAGGTTGAGCAGGCTGGGGATGTCCGCGCTGCGCAGCTCCATGCGCCGTTTGCGCCGGGCCAGCTCTGGATCCGCCTCGGGGACGGCGGAGAGGAGGGCCTGGGTGTAGGGGTGCCGGGAGTCGGTGACCACTCGGGGCGTGGGGCCCTCTTCCACGATGCGCCCCAGGTACATGACGCTGATGCGCCCCTCCCAGGCGAAGTACTTGGCCAGGGCCAGGTCGTGGGTGATGAACAGGAAGGTGACGTTGAACTCGTTCTTCAACCGGGAGAGCATGTTCAGCAGGCTGACCCGGATGGAGACATCCACCATGGAGACCGCCTCGTCCGCCACGATGAACTCCGGCTCCACGGTCAAGGCCCGGGCGACGGAGACCCGCTGGCGCTGGCCGCCGCTGAGCTGGTGGGGGTACTTGCCCATGAAATCCCCGGCCGGGGTCAGGTCCACGATCTCCAGGAGCTCGATGGCCCGCTGCTCCGCCTCGCTGCGGCTGCGGACCTTCTTGTGGCGCAGGAGGGGGGCGGTGATGATCTCCCGCACGGTGTGGGTGGGGTTCAGGGAGGCGTACGGGTCCTGGTGGACGATCTGCACCGCCCGGCGATAGGCCCGGTAGCTCTCCCGGTCCATCTTGGTGATGTCCTGCCCCTTGAAGAGGATCTGGCCGGCCGTGGGAGGCAGGAGGCCGGCCACCATGCGGCCGGTGGTGCTCTTGCCGCAGCCGCTCTCCCCCACCAGGCACATGATCTCCCCCTGCTCGATGGTCAGATCCACCGAGTCCACCGCGATGACCCGCTCCTTGCCCACGCCGAAGGCTTTGGTCACGTTGCGCAGCTCGAAGATGGGCGTCATTTAGCTCGCTCCTCCTTCTTTGATGGCGTGGACGCCCCGGTGCAAGGGGTTCCGCTCCAGCTCCTGCTCCACCTCGTGCCAGTGCCAGCAGGCGGCGAAGTGGTTGGGCCCCACCTGGGTCAGGCTGGGCTCCTTCTCCTGGCATTTGCTGGTGGCAAAGCTGCAGCGGGGGTGGAAGGGACAGCCCGAGGGCAGGTCGATGAGGTCCGGCGGGGAGCCGGGGATGGAGAAGAGCTCCTCGAAGCCGCCGGCCACCGTGGGCACGGCCCGGATCAGCCCCAGGGTGTAGGGGTGGCGGGGGTTGTAGAAGAGCTCCTCCGTGGGGCCCAGCTCCACCACCGCGCCGGCGTACATGGTGGCGATGCGGTCCGCCAGCTCCGCGGCCACGGCCAGGTCGTGGGAGATGAAGATCATGGTGAAGTGCTGCTCTTCCTTCAGCTTGCGCAGCAGGTCCAGGATGGTGCGCTGGGTCAAGATGTCCAGGGCCGTGGTGGGCTCATCCAGGATGAGGACCTGGGGCTCCAGGAGGAGTGAGAGGGCCAGGAGCACCCGCTGGCGCATGCCGCCGCTCAGCTCGTGGGGGTAGCTGTTCAGCACCCGTTCCGGGTCCAGCTGGACGAAGCGCAGGAGGTCCAGGGACTTCTCTCGGATGGCCTGGCGGTCGTTCCAGCCGTGGGAGCGGGCTGTGTCCAGCATCTGGTCCCAGATGCGCAGCACCGGGTTGAAGGCGTTCAGGGCCGACTGGAAGACCATGGCGCACTCTTTCCAGCGGAATTCTCGCATCTCCTTGGGTTTCAGGGAGAGGACGTCCACCTCCTGGCCGTCCCGCCGGTAGGTGATCTTGCCCTGGGTGATCTGCGCGGACTTCACCAGCAGGCGGACGATGGCCAGGCCCAGGGTGGTCTTGCCCGAGCCGCTCTCCCCGATGAGGGCCACGCTCTCCCCGGCGTGCAGCTCCAGGTCCACACCCCGGACGGCCTGCACCTCGCCCCGGCGGATGTTGTAGACCACGTGGACGTTTTCGAGGCTCAGGGGGATGTGGCCGTTCTTCCCCTGGCCGGTCTGGAAACTCCACTCCATCGAATCGTTCGCCATGGATTGCTCAACTCCTGAACAGAGGCTGCGGAAGCGTGTCGGGTCGGCTCACTCGCCGGAGCGCAGCCGGGGGTTGAAGACCAGCTCCAGGGAGCGGGTCAAGGTGATGACGGAAAGCTGGAAGAGGGCGATGGCCAGCACCGGCGCCATGATGTACCAGAGGCTGTCCTTGTAGAAGATGGCGCCCCGCACCCAGGCCAGGTTGATCATCACCCCCCAGTTGCTGGCCGAGATGGGCACCAGGCCCAGGAAGACCAACCCCACCTGGGCGTAGACCGCCGCGGTCATGGAGAGGGTGAAGCTGATGACGATGTAGGTCATCATGTTGGGCACGATCTCCCGGAAGATGATGTGGCTGGTGCCCAGGTCCAGGGCCCGGGCCGCCTCCACGAAGTCCCGCTCCTTCAGGGAGAGGGCCTGGGATCGCACGGCGCGCAGGAGGGTGGGCCAGCTCAGCGCGCCCAGGAGCAGGCCCAGGAAGGCCAGATTGTTCAGGGTGACGAAGGCGGCCAGCACCGCCAGCAAGGGAAAGCGAGGGATGGTCAGCACGATGTCGGTGATGGTCATGATGACCGTGTCCACCCAGCCGCCGCTGAAGCCGCTCAGGGTGCCGAAGGTCACCGCGATGAGGGTGGAGAGGACCGCGGCCACCACGCCCACGTAGATCACATCCTTGCCCCCGTGGACGATCTGGCTGAAGATGTCCCGCCCCTGGTGGTCCGTGCCGAAGGGATGCTCCCAGGAGGGGGGCAGGTAGATCTGGTCCACTTTCGTCTTGGTGTCCAGGGGGATGAACTCCGGCCCGATGAAGGAGAGGCCCACGATGAGCAGCACCATGATGAAACCGATGAAACCCACCCGGTTGTAGCTCATCAGCCGCAGGGTGGTGCGGATGGAGCCCCAGATCTGGCCCAGAAGGCCGGAGGTGTGGGAGCTGGCGGCAAGGCTGCTGTTGGACATGGTGGACTCCTCGATTTCCTACTCTTCCTGGCCACCCAGCTTGATCCGGGGATCGAGCCAGCTGTACAGGATGTCGGCGAAGAAGTTGGCGAAGACCACAGCCAGGGTGATGATGAGGAAGACCCCCTGCATCACCGGGTAGTCCCGCTGCTGGACGCTGTCGATGAGGATGCGCCCGATGCCCTGGTACTGGAAGATGCTCTCGATGAGCACCGAGCCGCCCATGATGAAGCCCACGGTGATGGCGAACTGGGTGAAGAGAGGCAGGGAGGCGTTGCGCCCCACGTAGGCGGTGGTGATGCGGCTGTCCTTCAGCCCCCGGGCCCGGGCCACGGTCACGTAGTCCTCCTCCAGGGCGGCGATGGTGCTGCTCTTCATGCTCAGCATCCAGGTGCCCACTCGGGTCAGGATGTAGGTGGCGATGGGCAGGGCGGCGTGGAAGAAGATGTCCTTGATGAAGGCGAAGGAGAGGTTGGGCTGCATCCCCGGGGACATGGAGCCCCGCATCTGGGCGATGGGCACCAGCTTCCACTGCACGCCCAGCCAGACGATGAGCATGATGCCCACCAGGTAGTCGGGCACGGAGCTCAGGATGGAGGCCAGCACCGTGAGCACGTGGTCCAGGGGGCTCTCTCGTCGGTAGGCCATGAGCAGGCCCAGGGCCATGCCGATGATGAAGCTGATGATCAGCCCCGTGCCCACGCTGAACAGGGTCCAGGGCAGGAAGCGCTTGATGATGGCCGAGACCTCCGTCCCCGGGGAAAGGATGGAGGTGCCCAGGTCTCCCCGGAGCAGGTTGCCCAGATATTGGACGTACTGGAGGGCCAGGGGCTGGTCCAGGTCGATGGAGAAGAGGGCCGCGGCCTGGTCCAGGGCCTCGTGGTAGGTGAGGCCGTAGTTCACCAGCAGGAAGTTGACGTACTGTTCCACCGGGTTGCCGGGCAACAGACGGATGAGGAAGAAGATGATGGTGGTCACCGCGAAGACGGTGAAGGCCGTCTTGAGCAGCTTGCGGAACAGGTAGGAGCGGACGATGATCGTCGCCCATTTCCGCAGAGAGCCGGGGCCGGCCGCCGCGGGTTGGGTCAGTTCTGCTGTGGCCATGCTGAGTTTGTCTCCCTGCCTGGTGAAGAGGCGTACAGGTCCGTGTTCCAGGAGAGCGGCACCGATGGAGCGTCCACGGAAGCGGGCGCCACATGGGGGAGGGGTGGGCCCGGGCCAGTCGTTTGG